>JAPOLP010000720.1 GCA_029977045.1 Planctomycetota bacterium | reverse complement strand
CGTGCTGATAGCTGTCCGGTTCGTCGAGAATCTGAGCAACTTTGCCGTGCCCCATGAAGCAGACGACCGTCGGCAGCCGTTTCCCCTCTTGACTGTCGCGTGGTTCGAGTAGGAAGCAATGAAACAGTCGCTGTCCATCGAGTTCGACCGACACTTCCTCTCGGCGGTGTGTCTCGTGCTGCGTCTTCTCAGCCGGCGAAATCCTGATCGAGCCTTCGTAGGGATACACCAGCCGCTCGACGAACTTCTGCCGTTGCCTGACCTGCCACTGCTGAAAGTCAGCGGTTGACTGAAACTCGGGAACGTGCAGCGGTCTCGGCTGCGCTGCTGAAGCGGCATGTGAGAAGCGGCGGACCGGCGGCGGAGCTTCCGAAACAAGACCTGCCTTGAAGCCATCGATCGCCTGTGCCGTGGGCCGATCGACGACGGCAAGACACAGCCACCAGTCCGGCAGTCCAGTCAGCTCTTGCCCGGCAATGAATTCGCTAAACCAGACATCAGCGTGATGTGGCTTTCCGTTCTTCTCGCCGTTGCTGGCTCCCCGATACGCGACCTTCCGCCACAGGTGCCAGCCTGTTTCGCTGGGATTGCGGCCATCCTCGAACGACCACGCTCCCGACGCGTTGTACTCGAACGCGGCGAACACGACGGTCGGCTGGCGAAACTTCAAACGAATGCTGGTGCCCGACCCGCCGTCGAAAACGTATCTCGGCTTGCCAATCAGCTCAGCAGGCACTTCCTGCATCTGATAGTCGCGATTGAGAAACGTGACTTCGCCAATGCGAGTCACACCCGTTTCGAGCCGCGTTCCATCGGCAGCTGCGACAAGTTGTTTCAGCTCGCTTTCGGCTGACGCTCCATCATCGGCGGCGTTAAGCGGCCAGGCGAGGACGGTACAGACTCCAGCAACAACCAGCGCAGAACCTGCAAGCAGAAATCTGAAGCCTCGCACCTGAAAACGACTCGTCATCGCTCGACTCGGTCACGGAAGTTGCGGTTTCAGGGGTGTCTTGCCGTCAGCTTTGTCGACGGGCGTCTGTGCTCCGTGGCGGTCCATCTCGGCAATCAGACTCTGCATCATCGACTTCAGTCGTGCTGGGTCCTTCTCTGCGAGGTTGGTCTGCTCGAACGGATCGCTCGCGAGATTGAAGAGCTGGTAGTGCGAACCTTCCGACTGTGGCGACGGATAGAAGTGGTAGATGACCTTCCAGTCGCCCTGACGGTACACCGTGAAGTAGTCGCTGCGGTGTGGAGCGTGCGGGTAGTTCATCAGGAACGTCTCGTCGCGTGACGGGTCAGCCTTCGCGGTCAACAGCGAGTCGAGTGGCCGGCCATCGACGACGTGATTACTCGGAGCCTCCACACCGGTCAGACCGAGAATCGTCGGGAACAGGTCGTAGACAGCTCCCAGTTGCGGCTGAACAGTGCCGGCGGCGATTGGCAATCGCTGCTGATGCGGGTTGTCCTTGTCGGCCTTCGCCCAGGCCGCGATGAACGGAACCCGCATCCCACCTTCGTAGTGAGCACCCTTCTTGCCTCTCAGCGGAGCCGCACACGCAACTTCGTGCTGGTGTCCCAGCGGAGCGTCGGAGCCGTTATCACCGAGGAAGAAAACGAGCGTATTGTCGGCAACGCCCAGTTTGTCGAGATGATCGAGCATGTCGCCCAACGACTTGTCCATGCCCTCGATCAGCGTCGCGAATGCCTGGGCCGGTTTCGGCTTCCCTGACTTCTCGTAGTTGCCCGCGAACCGCGGATCGGAATCAAACGGGGCATGAACGGCGTAGTGAGCGAAGTAGAGATAGAACGGCTTGCCGGCCTCGACGGCGGAATCCACTCTCGACCTTGCTTCGATGGTCAGCGCTTCGGTCAGGAAGATGTCGCTGCCGTGGTACTTTTCAAGATGCGGCACCGCGTGGTGAGCCCGCTTCGTGCCGGCGCCGAACTTCTGCGACGCGTAGTAACTGCCCGGTGCTCCGAACGACGCTCCGGCGACGTTGACGTCGAAGCCCAGATTCAGCGGCTCCGCCCCCTCGAACCCGTCCGCTCCGAAATGTCCCTTGTCAACGTGGATCGGTCGGTAGCCGGCACCAGACAACAGGCCAGGCAGAGTGACGTCGCCCTTCGCGAGCCCTTCCCAGTCCCAGTCGAGGGGGCCGTTCGGGCCTCGATTGTTGCTTCGGGGATTGATCCAGTTCGTCGCGTGATGCCGCGCCGCGTTCTGGCCGGTCATGATCGAGATGCGCGTCGGCGAGCAGACACTCATCGCGTAGAAGTTGTTGAACCGGACTCCCCGAGCCGCCAGCCGCTCCATACCCGGCGTGCGGTAGTAATCGTTGAGCGGATACCGTTTCGGCTTGCCGTCAGCGTCTGTCAGAAACGGAACCGAGGTATCCATGACGCCCATGTCGTCGACGAGAAAGACGACAATATTCGGCGGCTTCGCCTCGGTCGTCGCGGCGGCAGAAGCAGAGGCCGCGAAGCTGGCAGTTACGAGAAGCAGGAGAGCCGTCAGTCGAAGTTTCGCAGTCATGGCTGGCCATCAAAGAAAGGAGCAGGAACCGTCAGTCGCCGTGGCTGGGCATGGTAGGCAGTCACGTACGAGGCACCAACCAGTTGGTCGGGAGAGGATGCGATCGGGCCCGATTGAGCCGGCCCTATGCCAGCCCCAGACGCAGTCTGGGGTATACGCTCTCGATTTAGTTTCCTGCCAATTCCCTGCGCTGCGCCTAGGGCAGACATCGGGCCGGCCCGTTGGGCCTGAACCGGGCGACGGTAAAGACGGGACTGTGTGTCGCAATTATTTCCCGCGTTCTGCGTGAATGCGGCTGCAGAAACCCGACATCGTGTTGCACTTTGGGCCGGTCAGCCGCCCTTCTGCCATTCGAGGATGGCATCGATCGGAAACGGCAGCATCACCACGTTGAGGGTCAGGCAGTCTCGAATCGTCGCGAGCAGCAGCAACTCGGTGGCGACAAAGACCGTTACCGACTGCCAGACCTTCGCCCGGCACGCAATCCAAGCTCCAAAGCAGCAGGCCAGAATGTCGACGATCGAGTTGGCGATGGAGTCGCCGAAGTAGCCGAGGGAGATCGTCACAGTGCGGTACCGTTCGATGATCGGCGGTGAGTTCTCCAGCACTTCCCAGAAGCACTCGAGGAACAGAACCGCCAGAAACCGGCTGGACACGGTTCGCGGCCAGCGGACAACAACGACCAGCAAGACATAAAACACCAGGCCGTGCAGCACATGCGTGAAGAAGTACGCGTCGATGAGGTGCTGTGAGCAGTGCTGGGAATCGATGTCCCACGACCACGGAACCAGACTGCCGCACTCGCACCAGAAAGGCTGTCCCAACAGGCGCAGCGCAACGATTGTGACAAGGAGCATCGCGAGGGCGATCCAGACGGTCCGCGGCTGGAAGGCTTGCACCGTTCCGCTACTTGTTGGGCCTGCGTCGCCCATCGGTCAGGCCAGCATTTCGCGGACGATACTCGCCGACTCGGGCACCAGCGTGATGGCTCGACCGGTACGATCGGGGATCGTCGAGTGCGGGTCGATTCCGAGCAGATGGTACATCGTCGCCAGGACGTCCTTTGGCGAGACTGGCCGTGAGACACCCTCGCCCGCTTCGGCGTCTGTCGAGCCGATCACGTTGCCGCGAGCGACTCCGCCGCCGGCAAAGATTGCCGAGTACGCCTTCGACCAGTGATCACGCCCGCCGTTGGCCGCCCTGTTGATCTTCGGTGTCCGACCGTGCTCGCTGAGGCAGACGACCAGCGTGTCT
>JAPOLP010000333.1 GCA_029977045.1 Planctomycetota bacterium | reverse complement strand
TGCCGGAACATCGTCGCTGCGCTCCTTGGTCCGGCCTACTTCAGCTTATGCCTGCAGACGGTTCTGAAGCTCTGAGGTGAGGTCGGCGATAGGAATGCGCACTTGTTCCAAGGTGTCGCGGTCGCGGACGGTGACGGCGTTGTCGGTTGCCGTGTCGCCATCGACGGTGATGCACCAAGGCGTGCCGATCTCGTCCTGCTGGCGGTAGCGGCGGCCGATGGCTCCCTGTTGCGAGTACGTGACATTGACGCCGGCTCGCTTCAGGTCGCGGTAGATCTGCTGAGCCGTCTCGGGCATGCCTTCCTTCTTGATCAGCGGGAAGACGGCAGCTTTGATCGGAGCCAGACGCGGGTGCAGCTTCATCACGGTTCGCTTCTGCATTTCGCCCTTGTCATCGGGAGCTTCGTCCTCGGTGTAGGCTTCGCAGATGAACGCCAGTGTCGCGCGGTCGGCACCGGCGGACGGTTCGATGACGTGCGGCGTGAAGCGTTCGCGGGTCTGGTCGTCGAAGTACTGCAGGTCCTTGCCGCTGCCCTTCCACTTCGGCTGGCCGTTCTCGTCGAGCTGCAGCGTGAGCGGGTTGCTGTTCTCGTCGAGCTTGCCCTCCATGTGGCTCCGCAGGTCGAAGTCGCCGCGATGCGCGATGCCTTCCAGCTCGCCGTATTCGCCAGCCGGCAGGAACGGGAACGCGTACTCGACGTCGGCTGTGCCGGTCGAGTAGTGGCTCAATTCATCGGGATCGTGCTCGCGGAGAATCAGCCGCTCGCCAGCCAGACCGAGGTCCTTGTACCAGGCCATGCGGCGGTCACGCCAGTACTGATACCACTGCGGCGAGCTGTCCGGGTGGCAGAAGAATTCGATCTCCATCTGCTCGAATTCGCGCGAGCGGAACGTGAAGTTGCGCGGCGTGATCTCGTTGCGGAAACTCTTGCCGATCTGGCCAACACCGAATGGCAGCTTGACGCGGGCGGTGTCGAGCACGTTCTTGAAGTTGACGAAGATGCCCTGCGCGGTTTCCGGTCGCAGGAACGCCGCGTCTTCCGCCGTGCCGAGGGCTCCGACGATCGTCTTGAACATCAGGTTGAATTCGCGCGGCTCGGTAAACGTGCCGGTCGCCTGAACGTCGGGAGCGACGGCTCGCGGCAGTTCGTCGGCGCTCAGCTTGTCGAGCGAGATCAGATCGGTGTGCCATTCAAGCTTATCGGCGTACTTCCGCTTGAGACCGAAGACGGCGAGGGCTCGCGAGATGACGTCCTCTTCCGGCGTCTCACTCATCGACGTCACGAAGATCTTCTCGGCGGACGGTCGCTCGGCCGAATCGTAAGTACAGCTAACCCAGCGACCGCGGACCTGGTCGAAGCGGTACCGCTTCTTGGTCTCTTTGCAGTCGACCATCTGATCGCAGAACAGGTCGAAGTGGCCCGAGCATTTCCAGACCTGCGGGTGCATGATGATCGAGGTCTCGACGCCGCACATTTCAAACGTCGACGGAGCACCATCCGGCTGCAGGAACTCGTCATGCGCGGTGATCATGTCGTGCCACCACGCATTGCGGACGTTCCGTTTCAACTCGACACCCAGCGGGCCGTAATCCCAGAAGCCCTGAATGCCGCCGTAGATTTCCGACGACTGAAACAGAAAACCCCGCCGTTTACACAGCGAGACGATTGACTCCATGTTTTTGCTCATGGCCGTTTGGTCCGAATGGTTGTGGGCGTTGCACTAAAAAGAAAAAGACGACAGACAGCATCTGTCGTCGTTCGGTTCGAGACTTCCAGGTAGCGGAACGGCGCAAGCCGTCCGGTCGAGCTTCACCGAAACGCCGGACGGCTTGCGCCGCTCCGCTAAATCTGCTCACTCCGCCGGGCGAAGAAGGCGGGATTGTGGCGAGAACTCAGGAACGAGGTCAACACGGTCAATCGTCGCCGCGACCCGCATATCGGCATCGAGTTTCAGCCGGAGCACGTTTTGTCCGCCAATACCGGTGGCGAGGGTTCTCAACGGAGCGTCCGGCTCCATTTCTGCCGTCCGCCAGTGATTTCTGGCGATGTACGCACTGTCGTTGAGGCTGACCTCGCTCCTTGCCGCAAGCCGATCGATGACCGCCCCGGCGAAGACGACATCCTCGGTCGCGATGTGCCCGTTCGTGCCGGCACAGACGAGGTGAACCGGCAGGTCGCTGCTCTCCAGAAACCGCACGACCGGCGACAAATTGGCAAACGAACCTGTCACAACCCGGTCCGCCTGGGCCGAGCGCAGCAGAGCCCGCGTCCCATTCGACGTTGTAAATGCGACCGTCCGTCCTCCGACGGTTTCGCGACTCCATTCGTGCGGCGAGTTGCTCAGGTCGAATCCCTCGATCGGTTCGCCACCGCGTTCGCCGCCGAGCAGGATCTCCGGCCCGTGCTCGTCGCGATAGGCGAGCGCGTCCTCGATCGTCTCACACGGAAACATCGCGGCCATGCCGTTCTGAAATCCGTGAGCGAGCGTCGTCGTCGCTCGCAATACGTCAATCACGACGGCGATTCCGCCACGCAAGTCCTGGGGTTCAAACAGTGTCGGCAGCAGGTGGGCAGTAATTTGTCGGCTCATGCGCGGAGCATAGCGAGGTGCGCTCCGCTGTTAAGTTGCCGAACGTGCTGTGTTTGAAAACTCACACAAAGGCACGAAGGCACAAAGCGGTGAAACAACCAGACACTGACAAATCTTCGTGCCTTTGTGCCTTCGTGTGAGAATTGATCCCGTCTGCCGCCGATCGTGTGAGATTCGCTTGATGAATTCCGTCCGCTCGCGACACTGCCGGTCAACAGTCCACCAGCGAGAACGCAAGCCAGCCCAGCGAAGGAGCCGCCCGATGTCGAATCCGATTGTCCGTCTGTCCGAGATGACTCCAGGGCAGACGGCTGACACGTTTGCGGTTCTCGCAGAGAAGAGCGAAGCAACGACGAGGGACGGTAAGCCGTACTTTCGCGTGACGTTCCGCGATGCGAACCGCTCGGCTCAGGTGATGATCTGGGCCGATCACGGATACTTCGACGCCTGCCGCGACGAGTGGGCCGTCGGAACGTTCTACAAGATCCGCGGCAAGTACTCGGAAAGCAGCTACGGACCGCAGATCGAGATCGATCGGTTACGGCCCGTCAACGAATCCGACACCGCCGACGGTTTCAGCGAGGACGATTTCTTCCCCGTCAGCCGCTACGACCGCGACGAGATGTTTGCCGAACTGCTGCAGATTGTTGAGCAGCAGATCGACGACGAGCCGGTCCGGCAGCTCGTCAGCGAGATGCTCACGGAGAACGCAGCCGGCATCAAACGCCACGGCGCCGCCGCGCGAAACCATCACGCCTTCATCGGCGGGTACCTCGAACACACGCTGTCGGTCGTGCGGACCGCCGTCTTTCTGGCCGACAAGTACCGGGCCTACTACACCGAGATGTCGCCGCCGCTGTCGAAGTCGCTGCTGATCGCGGGCGCGGTCCTGCACGACATCGGCAAGCTGGATGAACTTGAATTCCGCCCGGAAGGCTGGTCGTACACACCGCGAGGCCGGCTGGTCGGCCACATTCTGATCGGTCGCGACATGGTCCGGAAAAAGGCTGAGTCAATTCTCGAGCTGGACGAAGAAACGCTGCTCCGCCTCGAACACATCATCATCTCGCACCAGAACCTGCCCGAGTGGGGCTCGCCGATCCCGCCGAGCACTCCCGAAGCCCTGCTGGTCCACTTCGCCGACGACATGGACGCCAAGTTCCACGAACTCGCGGTGCAGCTCGAAGCCACACAGCCAGAAGGCGCCGAGTTCACCACCCGCAACAACCCGCTCCGCCGAATGATCTTCCTGGGGCTGTCGGACGAGCGGACGCAGAAGGCCGACAGTGAGGACGGTGCCGAGTAAGGTGAAGCGAGTTCCGGCATGATAAACGAGTCGACTGCCGGAAGTTGTAAAGCTCGGTCCGACCTGCCGGAGTTCGTTGCAACCGGTCAGTAGTTGATTGCCTGACTGAGCGACTATCCTCGCACACGGTTCGACTGATTGATCGCCGTTTATCCCGCTGCCCTTTCGCCGAAGAGTTTCCCTATGAGTTTTCGAGCCTGCCTGCTGACCTGGATCGTGATTCTGGCGAGCGGAGTTTCGTTAAACGCTGCCGAGCGGAACATCATCTTTTTCATCACCGATGATGAGAGCCCGACACTCGGCTGCTACGGCGACAAGGTTGCGGTGACTCCGGCGATCGATGCGCTGGCGGCGGACGGGACTCGGTTTATCAACGCGTTCGCGACGACGGCGAGCTGCAGTGCGAGCCGCTCGGTGGTCATGTCCGGGCTGCACAATCATCGCAACGGGCAGTACGGGCACGCTCACGCGTATCACAAATTCGCGTCCTACTACAACGTGCTCAGCCTGGCGATGCCTCGCGTAATCGCGAATGCCGGATACCGAACGGCTCAGATCGGCAAGTACCACGTCGCGCCGGAAGAGGTCTACCGCTTCGAGACGTACCTCAAAGGCGGTGACGGCCGCAACGCCGTAAAGATGGCCGATGCCGCTCGCGAGTTCATCACGAACAAGGACGACGATCGTCCGTTCTTCCTCTACTTCGGAACAAGCGATCCGCATCGCGGCGGCGGCAAGGACGAGAACTCGCCGAGCAAACTGAAGCCGGATCTGTTCGGCAACAGGCCGGATCGCGGCAGCCACCCCGACGTGAACGAAGTCTTCTTCGATCCCGCCGACGTTCCGATTCCGTCCTTCATGACGGACACGCCGGAGACGCGCGAAGAGCTGGCTCAGTATTACCAGTCCTGTGCCCGCATCGACCAGGGCGTCGCGCGGCTTGTCGAGATTCTCAAGGAAGTCGGTCTCTACGAAAAGACGCTGATCGTCTTCACGGCGGACCACGGTATGGCGTTCTCCGGTGGCAAGACGACCGTCTTTGAGCCGGGGCTCAACGTACCGTTCATCGTGCGGAACCCTTACGAAAAGAAACGCGGCGTTGTCTCGAACGCGCTGATCAGCCACGTCGATATCACGCCGTCGCTGCTCGACTTTGCTGGCGGACTGAATCCAAAAACCAACGGTCCAAAGAAGCTCGTCGATGCCGACAAGTACTGGCGGGATCGCGGCGAGAACCTGATGGAGAACCGCGGACCTCGCGACGGCTTCAAGAGCTATCACGGCAAGTCATGGATCAGCATCCTCGGCAAGCCGGATGCCGAGCACTGGGACACGGTCTTCGCGTCACACACGTTCCACGAAATCCAGATGTACTACCCGATGCGCGTTGTCCGGGATAAGAAGTACAAGCTCATCTGGAACATCGCTCACCCGCTGCCGTACCCGTTCGCTTCCGATTTGTGGGATGCGTCGAGCTTTCAGGCTCAGTTCGAGAAAGGCATGGACGCTCCGTACGGTCGTAAGACCGTCGGCCAGTACATCCACCGCCCGCAGTTCGAGCTGTACGACATGCAGAAAGACCGCGACGAAGCGACCAACCTGGCCTACTCGACCGAGTATCAGGACGTCCTGAAGGAATACCAGGCAAAGCTGAAAGCCTTCCAGAAACAGATGGACGACCCGTGGATCATGAAGTGGGACTACGAGTAGACCCACGGGAGATCGGCTCGGCAAAGGCAGTAGCACGGCGCAAGCCGTCCGGCGTCTGACTGGTTTGTCTCGCGTCTCGCATAGGCCGGGCGGCTTGCACCGCTCCGCTAACTTTCAATCAAGCTCGGGCAAACGGGCCGAAGGGAGCTTTCGGGTACTGCGAGAAGCCGGCGGCGAGGCAGGCTTTGACGGTCTCGGCGGCCTGCAGGACCTGGTCGCGGTTGACGTCTAGGTGCGTGCAGGCTCGCAGGGTCTGCGGACCCATGCCGCCGATGCGTACTCCTCGTTCTTTCAGAGCGGCTGAGAGCTGCATCGCGTCTCCGAGTTCCGGATCGATCTTGAAGAAGACGAGGTTCGATTCGACGTCGTTCGGGTCGAGAATCACGCCGTCGATCTGTGAGACAGCTTCAGCGAAGGCTTTCGCGTTGGCGTGGTCGTCGGCGATGCGCTCGACGTTGTTCTCCAGAGCGTAGATCGCGGTCGCGGCGATCACTCCGGCCTGTCGCAACGCGCCGCCCATCAGCTTGCGGACACGGCGGGCACGGTGAATCTGCTCGGCGGAACCGACCAGGATCGAGCCCATCGGGCAGCCGAGGCCCTTAGAGAAGCAGATCGAGACGGTGTCGAAGCCGGCGGCGATCTCCGCGGGGGACGCTCCGGAAGCAGCCACGGCGTTGAAGAAGCGGGCTCCGTCGAGGTGCGTCTTGAGACCGGCGTCGTGAGCCCAGTCGCAGACTCGCTTGAGCTGGTCGAGCGGCCAGACGCGACCGCCGCCGCTGTTGGCTGTGTTTTCCAGGCACAGCAGCTTCGTCACGCACAGGTGCTGATTGTCGACGCGGACTTTGCCGACCAGGTCATCGACGTCGAGCATCCCGTTTCGACCGCGGATT
>JAPOLP010001074.1 GCA_029977045.1 Planctomycetota bacterium | reverse complement strand
CGACCGCGTTGACCTGAGCGACCGTCGCGTCGATGTTCGTCGTGTGCGTCGCCGTCATGCTCTGCACGGCGATCGGGTTGCCGTCACCAATCGTGACGCTGCCGATCTTCACGGGACGGGTCGGGTTACGTTGAATCGTCGGAACGTCTGCATCCATGACTACGGTCTTCTGTTCTTCGGTAGGCCGGATCAAGCTTTGCGCCGCTCCGGCAGAATTGACTTTTGAGGATGACTGCCGGAACTCGCTGCACTCGGTCCGGCCTACTCGGGATGGTAGCAGATTCGCAGGCGACGCCAGCAGCAGACGAGCTACTCCGTCTCAGAGCGGCAGGATTAACAATACGGCGGCGGCCATCAGCCCAGCGGCGAGGTCGTCGGCCATGATGCCCAGTCCGCCAGGCAGGCGTTCGAGCCGTGAGACGGGCCACGGTTTACTGATATCGAAAATCCGAAACAGAATGAAACCGGCGATCGCGTGCTGCCAGGTAATCGGCGTTCCCATCACGAGCTGCGGCAGAAAGATGAGCCAGAACGCGGCGATCTCGTCATAGACAACCTGGCCAGGATCGTGCTTGCCGAGAGCCGCTGAGGCTCGCGAGCAGATCGGGATCCCGAGCAGACAAAAGGCAACGATCACGACGCTCAAAACTGGCAGCGGAAGATCGAACTGCTGCGTTGCGATGACCAGCGGCGGACCGAGCAGGCTGCCGAACGTGCCGGGCGCCTTCGGTGCAAAGCCGATCCCCATGCCAGTCCCAAGCGAGACTGCCAGGTGATCGAGCAGTGACCGTCCACTCGGGTTCGCCACCGTCGGCGTCGCATTCTGATCGGCGGATTCGTTCATCGATTGTTTGTTTCTGAGTAGGCACTTTGTCAGCGGCGCAGTGTAATTCGGCTCGCTGTCCGAGCCAGTCCTGCGTGCAATGGCTGACGCGGACTTGCCGACGGAAGGATGTGTGGCCGGGGCTGGAGCGAGGAACGAGCGAAGCCCCGGTCCGTACGATTCTGCGGAGTCGCACCGGGGCTTCCTTCGCAGGCTCAGTCCAGCCCCGGCCACCCGGTCGGCGATGGCAAAGCTGTCGGCGGAAAGTTCATCAGGATCAGGGCAGGAGATGAGACGATGGGCAACAAACAGAAGTACCGCGAGCACCGGCTGACTCGGACGAATATCATTGCGACTGTCGGGCCGGCGTGCGGGGATCGCGAGACGCTGCAGGATCTGGTCACCGCTGGCGTCGACATCTTCCGGCTGAACTTTGCGCATGGTACGCACGAGTGGCTGGCCGGGATCGTCGCGACGATTCGTGAGATCTCGGCGGAGCTGGGCATTGCGATCGGGATCCTGGGGGACCTGTCAGGCCCCAAGATCCGCCTTGGGCGGTTGCCGGATGACGGCGTTCTGTGCAGCGAGGGTTCCGACTACACGTTCATTCGTGGCCGGAAGCCGCAGACGCGGCACGAGTTGACGTGTACTTACGAGGCACTGATTGACGACGTGCAACCAGGCGATCGCGTGCTGCTGGCCGACGGCACCGTGGTCATGCGGGTCATCGAGAAAGACGCCGAGGCCGGGTTCGCGAAATGCATTGTTGAGAGTTCGGGAACGGTCCGCAGCCGGCAAGGCGTGAATCTACCGGGCGTCGCACTCAGTACGCCGAGTCTGACGGAAAAAGATCGCAAGGACCTGGCCTGGGCGATCGAGCACGATCTGGATTACGTCGGCCTGAGTTTTGTCCGCCGCGTCAGCGACGTCACCGAACTGAGGCAGGCAATCGCCGATCATGGCAGCGACTCCCGTCCGCTCATCGTCGCAAAGATTGAAAAGAGCGAAGCGGTTAACGAACTCGAAGCGATCATCGACGAAGCGGATGCGGTGATGGTTGCCCGAGGTGATCTGGGTGTCGAAGTCGACATCGTGCAGGTGCCGGCGATTCAGAAGCGAATCATCCGGCTGTGCAATCAGCGGCGAGTGCCGGTCATTACAGCAACGCAGATGCTCGACAGTATGCAGCACAGCGAACTGCCGACTCGCGCCGAAGCCAGCGACGTCGCCAACGCGGTGCTCGATGGGACAGACGCGGTGATGCTTTCCGGCGAAACCGCCGTCGGACAGTTCCCGCGCGAGTCCGTTTCCACGATGAGTCGCATCGCCCGCGAAGCCGAGAAGCTGCTGCCCGAGGAATCCCGCGTCGAAGACACAGCCGTCGCGTCTCATCAGGCACTGCGCGTCACCGAAGCTGTCGCCGTCGGAGCCGTCGCGACGGCTCGCGAACTCAACGCGTCATTGATCGCAGTCGCGACCTCTTCCGGACGGTCTGCTCTGGCCGTTTCCAAAGAGCGCAGCCGCGTGCCGATCCTCGCGTTTACCAACTGCGAACGAGCCGCCCGGCAGATGACGCTACTGTGGGG
>JAPOLP010000984.1 GCA_029977045.1 Planctomycetota bacterium | reverse complement strand
GCAAACGAGCCTTGCCAGGACGATGTATCTGGTTGCCGGACTCGGATTCGTAATGGCAATCCTCATTTGCGACGTCGGTTTTGCGTTGCTGTACGGGACGCAATTCAAGTTTTGCATCTTCGTCTGCGCCCTGCTGCTCCTGATCATTCCCTTCGGAACAGTTCTTGGAGCAGTGACCCTCGTCTTTCTGCTGCGTGAGGATTCTCGCGACCACTTTGGACACATCCAAATTCTGGAGCCGGCAGACTGACGCAAAGTCCGGTAACGTAATCCAGTGAAGCACAACGAACGTCCGTTTGCTCAAACGGTATGTTGCGTTCTTGCTCCACGCAGCATACGGCCTCTTCAAAACGAATGAATTGGGAACGTCTCGTTCGCATGATCGGCTGACCACGCTGCTTGTCGCGGCTCCGGTTGCTTTGTTGCTGTCGATTCCTGTCGTCATGGCGATGAGTCCCTGGGACGCTTGGCGGTGGAAGATGACGCACAACTGCTTCAAGGGGATGGTTCTGGCGCTCGACCAGTATCACGAGGACTTCGGCTGCTTGCCGCCCTCGGTAGTGCGGAATGCAGACGGTCCGGCGAGGCACTCGTGGCGGTCGCTGGTGCATCCTTACTAGACGTCCCACCGATAAAGGGTTGAATTTCGGGTGGCCGGGGTTGGAGCGAGGCACGAGCGAAACCCCAGGGCTTCCTTCGCAAGCTCAGTCCAGCCCCGGCCACCCCAATATGGACCCTTAATTCGAGGGACGTGTACTAACCGCGTGCGAGCGGTCTACTCGCATCAGGGCGGAGAACTGCCGGACGATCGCGTTTACCGGTTCTCGGAAGCCTGGGGCAGCGAGCACAACCTGGAGGTCGGACGCTGGAAGGGCGGGACGAATCCGGCTTATGACCTGCTCGCCGTGGTCGGGCCTGGGACTGTCTGGGAAGAAGGCCGGTCCTGCCATCGGAAGGACATCAAAGACGGGCCTTCGAACACGCTGCTCGCCATCGCCATTCCCTCGGTCGGCTTCGGCTGGCACGAACCTCGCGATGCTGTGTTCGATGGCGAATCCGTCTTCGTCGAGACCAACGGCGTCCGGAAGTCACTCGCCGGAATCCCGTGCTTTCTGCTGCTGGCGGACTCCAGCGTTCGGTATGTGAAGGACGGCCTGTCGTAAGAATCGCTGGTGGCACTCGTTACGATCGATGCCGATGATGATCCGGGCGACTTCTGAAGTCTCTCTTCGGAATAACGACGAGGAGTGGCTGGAGCGGCAGGAGTTTTGAGTAGTCGAAAGGGCAGGGGGCTGTCGACGGCTGATTTGCCGGTAAAGCTCTGGTCCTGAGGCGGCGGGTTCGGATGCCTATCGATGCCGGGCGGGCTATTCTTCGCACTCTGAGTTCGCTGGAAATGTCGATCGTCTTGTTCGGGCGAAGGTCCGACCATCGATCGTCGAGCTGCACCGACAGGATTGCTGTCATGAAACACGGTCTGCTGATCACTGCTGTTTTGATTGCTTCGCTGTCGTCGTTTGCCGCGGCGGCAGAGAAAGCGTCCGGCCCAGATTATTCACGCGACATCGCCCCGCTGCTGCGGAAGCACTGTGCCGGGTGTCACAACGCTGACGACCGCGAAGGCGGGCTGTCGGTCGAGACGTTTGCCGACCTGCTCAAAGGTGGGAAGCACGGTCCGTCACTTCAGCCGGGCGAGATTGCTTCAAGCCGGCTGCTGTTGCTGGTCACTGGCAAGGCCGAGCCGGTCATGCCGCCGGAAGACAGCGAGCCGCTCTCGAAGGCCGAGATTGAGCTGCTGACCGAGTGGATCAAAGCCGGAGCGAAAGGTCCTGATGGAGCTGAACCGGTCCAGCGAACGCTGATGGTTCCGAAGCTGCCCGCACCCGAGGGCTTGCCGAAACCGATCTCGTCGGTGGCGGTCTCGCCGGATGGGAAGACGCTCGCTGTTGCCCGGTTTGAACTCGTCGAGCTGCGGCACACTGACTCGCTCGAACTGATCCGCCGTCTCGAAGCGTTTCCCGGCAAGGTCAACGCGGTCGAGTTTTCGACGGACGGCTCGCGGCTGATCGCGGCGTCGGGGATTTCCGGGCTGTACGGTGAGGCGTCGATCTGGGACGTCGCCAACGGAGAGAAGCTCAAGACAATCGAAGGCCATCGCGACACGCTGTACGACGCGACACTCAGCCCGGACGGTAAGGTGCTGGCGACGACGAGTTACGACCGCCGGATCGAGCTCTGGAACGCGGTGACCGGTGAGCCGCTTCGGACGCTGCTGGGCCATAACGGAGCGATCTTCGATCTCGCGTTCAGCCCCGACGGAACGATTCTCGCCAGCGCGTCCGCCGACGCGACGATCAAACTCTGGCAGACAGCCACCGGCGTCCGGCTCGACACGCTCGGCCAGCCGCTGAAGGAACAGTTCGTCGTGAAGTTCTCGCCGGACGGTCGCTTCATCGTCGGCGGGGGACTCGATAATCGCATCCGCGTCTGGCAGGTCGTCTCGCGTGAGAAGCCGCAGATCAACCCGCTGCGTTTCGCCCGGATCGCTCACGAAGGCGCGGTCATTCAGCTCGCATTTTCGCCAGATGGCAAGCAGCTCGTTTCGATCGCTGATGATCAGACCAGCAAACTGTGGGAGACGTCCGGATTCAGCGAACTCGCTGCGTTGCCACCGCAGCCGGATGTGACGCCGGCGCTCGCGATGGCTCGCGACGGCAAGTCGTACTTCACCGGTCGCAGCGACGGCACGCTCGAACGATTCAGCCTGCCGGAAGTGGCTGCCAGTTCTTCGGGTACGACGCCGATGACAGCCGCAACCGCTGGG
>JAPOLP010001057.1 GCA_029977045.1 Planctomycetota bacterium | reverse complement strand
TGGCGAGCGACCAACGCATCCAGAACTGCTCGACTGGCTGACCGTTCGATTTGTCGAATCCGGCTGGGACCTCAAAGCACTCCACAGCCTGATTCTGCTTTCGTCGACGTGGCAGATGAGCACGCAGGCCAACCCGGCTGCCATCGAGGTCGATCCCGACAATCGACTTCTCTGGCGTATGAACCGCCGCCGCCTCGAAGCCGAATCGATCCGCGACGGCATCCTCGCCGTCTCGGGGCAGCTGGATCAGGGCATGACCGGCTCGATGCTGCCCACCGCCAACCGGAAGTACGTGACGAGCACCGCCAACGTCGACCCGGTCGCGTACAAGTCGAACCGCCGTTCGATCTATCTGCCCGTTGTCCGCAGCGCGTTGTACGACGTTTTCCAGGCATTCGATTTCGCGGACCCCAGTGTCATCAGCGGCACTCGCCAGTCGACGACCGTCGCGCCGCAGGCGCTGTTCATGCTCAACAGTGAGTTCGTCTCGCAGCAGACACGAGCCGCCGCGGAATCACTGCTTGCCGACTCAATCATCGACGATTCAGCCCGCGTCAATCGACTCTGGCTGACTGCTTATTCACGCCCGCCGACTCAGCCAGAGATCGACCGCTCGCTCGCCTACGTCGACTTGCTGACCAATCGCCTGCTGAGCGACTCGGCAATAGCAGACTCCTCACGGCAGTCACTAGGGCAACAGGCCAGCGCACGTCTTCAAGCCTGGCAAAGCCTCTGCCGCGTCACCCTCGCCTCAAACGAATTTGTCTACCTGGAATAGGTCCTCTGCTCGATGAGCCACCCTGCCCCACTTCAATCTTCGCTGCAGCCACTCTCTCGCAGAGAGATGCTCCGTAACGCCGCCACCGGCTTCGGTAGCCTCGCGCTCGCTTCGCTGCTGCAGGACGACCTCAAAGCGGAGCTGACGAACGCGCGGCATCCGCAGTACCCCGCCAAGGCAAAGCACGTCATCTTCCTCTTTATGCACGGAGGACCATCCCAGGTCGACCTGTTCGATTACAAGCCGCTTCTGGAACGGGATCACGGCAAGCCACTGCCGTTTCCCAAACCGCGAGTCGTCTCGGCCGCGACCGGCAACCTGCTCAAGTCTCCCTGGTCGTTCCGGCAGTACGGCGAAAGCGGTGCGTGGGTCAGCGAGCTGTTTCCGCATCTGGCTCAGCGCGTCGACGACGTCTGCTTCATCAAGTCGATGCACTGTTCAAACTCGCGTCACGGTGCTGCACTGCTCGAATTGCACACCGGCAGCGACACATTTGTTCGACCGAGCGTGGGCTCGTGGATCACGTACGGCCTCGGCACTGAGAACTCCGACCTGCCGGGCTTCATCACGATGTGCCCAACGCTGACTCACGGCGGCGTCAACGCGTACAGCTCGGCCTTTCTGCCCGCCGACTTCGCCGGCACGCCGCTGGGCAACGCCAGCATCCCGTCGGACCGTGCGAAGATCCCGTTCATCGAGAACGCGGACCAGACGCCGACCAGCATCCAGCGAATGGAACTCGACCTGCTGCAGTCGTTCAATCGCGACCGGCTGGCCGTCACTGGCCACGACGACGTGCTCGACTCACGCATCAACTCGTTCGAACTGGCCTTCCGGATGCAGTCCGCCGCGCCGGAACTGCAGGACATCTCGGACGAGTCCGCTGAAACTCAATCGCTCTACGGACTCGATAACGACAAGACCCGCAACTTCGGTCGCCAGTGCCTGATGGCCCGCCGCTTCGTCGAACGCGGCGTCCGCTTCGTCCAGTGCACCCACAGCTACAAGTGGGACCAGCACGGTTCGCTGCGCACCGGACACTCGAACAACGCGATGGAAGTCGACCAGCCGATCGCCGCGCTGCTGACTGACCTCAAACAGCGCGGCCTGCTCGACGACACGCTCGTCCTTTGGGGCGGCGAATTCGGCCGCACTCCGGTCGCCCAGGGTGACGATGGTCGCGACCACAACCCGCAGGGCTACACGATGTGGATGGCCGGCGGCGGAATCCGACCGGGACTCACGTACGGGTCCACCGACGAGTACGGCTACTACGCCGTCGAGAACAAGGTCCACGTCCACGACCTGCACGCCACGATGCTGCACCTGCTGGGTATCGAACACACCCGCCTGACCTACCGCCACGCAGGACGCGACTTCCGCCTTACCGACATCCACGGCGAAATCGTCCACGACATCCTTGCCTGAAACTGCTGAACTTTGTGCCGGGCACCATGGTCCCAGCGACGGGCGTTCTTCCAGCGGAAGCATCCTCCAATCGGCGGTTTTCGATTTTTCCTGGGATTCTGTCCGAAAGCCGCGAACCACGCTGAGATTCCGCTGGTCAGTGCGGGCAGCAGACGGTACAGACTGCCTCATACGCAGCTTCCGACTGCGTGATTTCCGTCGGGTGTCCGACGGACGGGTATCTCCCTCACTCGTCAAGACGACGGTTCTGGCAGCTCCGGGGTTCGG
>JAPOLP010000567.1 GCA_029977045.1 Planctomycetota bacterium | reverse complement strand
GCCCCTCGCGGCATCGGAGCGTACTGGCACTACGAAAAGCTGATTCGCAAATAGGAATCACAGTTCCGCAGCGTCCCCGGAGCGACCGGCGCGCTGTACGCGATTCGCAAATCACGCTTTCGTCCGATCCCGCAGGACACGCTGCTTGACGACGTCGTCATCCCGATGCAGACAGCCACTCAGAAAAGACCGTGCGTGTTCGAGCCGCAGGCGATCGCCTGGGACCAGCCGTCGGCGTCACTTGGAAACGAAGCCATCCGTAAACGCCGGACGATCGCCGGTGCCGCTCAACTGATCGTTCACCATCCGGCCTGGCTGCTGCCGTGGCGGAACCCGATCTGGTTCGAGTTCATCTCGCACAAAGTTATGAGACTGACGTCGCAGCTGCTACTGCTGATCGTGGCCGTCTGCAACGTCCTGCTGTTCGACCAGCCGCTCTACCGCATCCTTGGCATCCTGCACGCCGGATTTTATGCGTCAGCACTGGGAGGTTGGTTCTGTCAGCGGCTAGGCATACCGTCACTACTGCTGGGCCTGCAATTGATGTTCGTCACGTTGAACGCGACGACGATCGCAGCCCTCTGGGATGCCGCGCGAGGCCGCTTCCGGGTCACCTGGCGCCGTCCTGGAGACGCAAACACAGACTCGCCTGCGAGCGGCCATTCGACCATTGACTCAGCTACTCGCCGGGCTTCCGCACACCGACCGACAGCAGCAAATTGGCCCACAACTCCTGTTCGGCCGTCTGAATCGTGAGCACCAGATCGCGGGACGCGACCGCGTCGTAGAAGTCCCACTTCTGAATCGGCTGCAGCTCAACGTTGACGTTGTTCTCTGCGAAGATCCGGCGGTACTCATTCCAGACCGGCGGATCGCCAGCGCCCGCGTAAGGATCGTCTTCCGGGATCCCCATCGTGTTCGCCACTTCGATCGGGATCGCCGACACGAGCGCCTCAAGCACCTGCGTCGCGCTAACCACGCCCGGCATCAGATTCAGACTGATCAGCTCCGCATTCGGCCCCAGCGTGCTCGACGCCGGGTAGTTCCCGTCGGCGATCAGAATCTTCGAGTGATGGCCCGCCCGGCCAATGATCGCGTTGATCTCAGGGTGAATCAGCTTGTGGTACAGCATTGAAAACTCTCAGTGTGAAATTGAACGAGAAGCGAACCGTAGGCAGGTTTTTCCAAAACCTGCAGAGTCGCAGCGGAAACATGCGCCCCGATTTCAGCCTGCCACGCACCACTGGAGTTCGCAAGCAAGCCTGAGCCAGCCCTTACTTCGCCGACGCCGCTTTCCCCTAACATCCTGCAGCTGCCGAAATTCCGGTTTCGGAGAAACCGGACTACATCTGCCTGCTCGTGCCTTGGGATGCGGCCAACCTTAGACAAACAGCTCGCGAACCGGGACTCCACCATCGGTGATCGGGACGGGGCGATCGCCCGCGTACAGAATCTTCGTCGGGTCGATGCCCAGAGCCCAGAGCATCGTCGCGTGCAGGTCCGGCACGGAAACCGGGCGATCGACAATCGCCATGCCCAGCTCGTCCGTCGTGCCGATGACCTTGCCGGACTGCAGGCCGCCGCCGGCCAGCACGGTGCTGAAAGCCTTCGACTGATGCCCGCGTCCGCCACCACCATCGAACTTCGCCGGTCGGCCAAACTCGGTCGCGACAACGATAAGCGTTTTGTCGAGCAGCTTCTTTTCTTCGAGGTCCAGGACCAGCGTCGACAGCGCAGTATCCAGTTCCTTGATCAGCAGATGCTGGTTAAGCTGCCCTTCGTTGTGCGTGTCCCAGCCGGTGCCGTTGACGAAGTTCAGGTTGTGTGAGACTTCGATGAACCGGACACCGCGTTCAATAAGACGTCGACTGAGCAGGCACCGCTGGCCGAATTCGCCGCCATAGCGAGTTCGCAAATCACCCGGTTCGCGGTCGAGTTCAAAGGCCGTCATGAACTCAGGACCGGACAGCCGCAGAGCTTCCTGGACGGTCGCGTCGTAGTCCGCGATCCGCTGATCGCCCTTCGTCTTCTCACGATAGACGTTGCGAACACGGCTCAACAGTCGCTCGCGACGAGCCTGTCGTTCGTCCGTAACCTGATCGAAACGGCTCAGACCGTTCGGACCTTCGCTGGTATCCGTCAGATAGACGAAGCCGGCCTGCGCTCCGAGGAACCCCGGTCCGCGAGTCACGTTCGGATAACCAATCAGCACGTACGCCGGAGCCGCGTCGCCAGCCGGGCCGCGTTCGTGAGCGACGATCGATCCAATCGACGGATACACGATCGTGCCGCTTGTTGCCCGCCCGGTGTGCATCCGATTGGTCGCCGCCGCGTGCTCGTCAATGACTTCGTGATGCGTTGAGCGGATCGGGTTAAAACGGTCGAGGATGTCGGCACACTTCGGCAGGTGCTCGCACACCTGCACGCCCTCGATGGCCGTCGGAATCGGGTCGTAGTACGAGCCCGGCTTCTTGTCCTTCGCGGTCGCGTCGCCCTTGCGTTTTGGATCCCACGTATCGATATGGCAGGCTCCTCCGCCCAGCCAGACCATCACGCAGTGCTCAGCCTTGCCCTTCGGCAGACCGTCCAGCACGGATTTCTTCGCTTCGTCCTCATTGGCAAACACAAGCTGACCAGATGCAGCCAGAGCCGCCGCAGTCGATCCCGCGGTCGCAGATGCCAGAAAATCACGACGATTGAAGTTTGTCACACTAAGCCTCACGGAAACATGGCTGACTGACCGGGGTCTCACACAAAGGCACTAAGGCACA
The DNA here is from genome assembly GCA_029977045.1 of Planctomycetota bacterium. Lineage (GTDB taxonomy): Bacteria > Planctomycetota > Planctomycetia > Planctomycetales > Planctomycetaceae > JAPOLP01. The sequence continues at coordinate 1,855 of JAPOLP010000567.1, read as the reverse complement.
AAGAAATTGGCAGCCTGACTTCTTCGTGCCATAGTGCCTTTGTGTGCGAACTCTGCGGCGTGTACGTGCAGCTACAGTCCGGACGCCGCAGTCACACAGTGTTCTCTTAATCGGCTTCTGGTGCAATCGGCTTTGAAGCGTCGATGATCAGTGCACAGAAAGCCGAGACCAGGAACGAAGCAGCACAGATGCCAAACATCGTGTTCCAGTCGCTGAGCGTCGGATTTTCCCCGAGAAAGTAATTGTAAATCGGCGGAGCAACGGCAGCTCCCAGGTTGCCCCACATGTTTCCCCAGCCGAGCACGGCCCCAACCTGCCGCCCGCCAACATCCTGACTGAACGCCCAGGTCGGCGCCGCTCCAAAGTCGGTCGAGAACGCCACAATCGAGAACAGTCCGACAAACACCCACGGCGTGTTCAGCGAGTGCTCAGCCGGCAGCATCGAGAGCCCGATACATCCGACGTAGGCCAGAATCGCGGTCACTCGCGATCCGGCAATCGGCAGCCGCCGCCCCCACTTCACTCCCAGCTTCGCTCCCAGAATGTCAGTCAGCGAGCCACCGCAGAACATACCGATCATGCCGATGAGCGGCGGGATCATCGTCATGGTCGCTCGTTCGAGAATCGGGACCTGATGGACATCCAGCAGATACCGTGGCAGCCAGGTCATCAGAAACAGCCAGCCAATGTTCGTGCCCCACTGCATCAGGCAGCAGCACCACATGTTCCCGCTGAGAACCAGTTCTTTAACCGGCGCCGCTCCAATCTGCTTGCCCGCGTGCTTTGCCGTTTCCTCACGACCCCGCAGAATCAGAGCGTGCTCGGCCTCGTTGCTCCACGGATGTGTTTCCGGTCGTTCCCTGAAGAAGTACCAGAAGAACGCCGCGACCAGGAGCCCTGCCACTCCGTAGATGTAAAGGACTGGTCGCCATCCGCGACCGTAAAGCTTCTTGGTGCTGTTCGGGAACAACGACTCAAGAACGAAACGATTGAATCGCAAGGTCTCGTTGGGTTACAGGACTTCGTTGTCATCCGCCTGTCTCTGCAATTGGACGACTGCCTCGCGAGGAAGCTTCAGTTCTTCCGCCAGAGCGACACGAAAAAGCGATTCCCCCTGAAGCTCGCGATTCAGAATCCGGAGTGCCGCTTCCGTGTCTGACGGTTCCAGATCAACGTCACCCATGCCGCCGCGTTCCAGCGGATGATGCTCTTCGTTCAGCGAGTGACTCCATTCTCTTTCCGTCGCTGTCAGACGCTATCGAACCTCACGAGTCCTCTTGTCGACATCCAGCTCTTTCACGAACTCGGGAACAGAAATCAGATCATTGGCAGTGAACTCGACCGGTGTGTCTTCCGGAACGAAGGCGACGATCAGAAACGCCGTAAGGACTGGTGCCAACGCCCCGCCGATACGTCCCCCATTGGCCACGATCGCACTCGCTGTTCCGCGAGCGGTCAGCGGCACCCAGCGTCCGACCACAGAAGCCGCTGTCGGATACGCTCCGGCCTGGCCCAGACCTGTCGCCAGGCGAGTCGCGAGAAGCATGAAGAAGGTCGTCGAAGCGCCGATCAGGCCAGTGAACAGCGACCAGGTCAGGATGTAGATGCAGAGCATGATCCGCGCGCCGTATCGATCGCTCAACCACCCGGACGGCACCTGAGCCAGCGCGTAGGACCAGAAGAACGCACTCAGAAACCAACTGATCTGCTCCTGCGACAGATCCAGATCCTGTCGGATGTAGTCGACGGCGAATGACACACAGAAGCGATCCAGGTACAGCAGAAACGCCATCAGCGTCGCCGCACCTACGATCAAATATCGAATCTTCGTCGGCTTCTGCTTCTGGTCAGTCAT
>JAPOLP010000078.1 GCA_029977045.1 Planctomycetota bacterium | reverse complement strand
CATGCGACGTATCAGCCGCTGCCGGAACTGGTCTGAAACTCAGCAAGCCCAAGAGGCGGTGACCGATCGTGATTCTGGAACCAGTGCTAACGCTGCGTCACAACAACGCGGTTTACTCGGTCGCGTTTTCATCGAATGGTTCGCTGCTGGCGTCGGGCAGTCTCGATAAGTCGATCAAGATCTGGGAACTGCCTTCGGGTGAGGAGAAGTTCCGCCTGGAAGGTCACCGCGAAGCGATCTGCACTGTGTCGTTTCAGGAAGGCGATGCGACTCTGCTGTCCGCGAGCCTCGATAAGACTCTGCGAACCTGGGACCTCGCAGAGGGCAAGCTCAAGGCGACGATGCCCGGCCACGGGACCTATCTGACCTGTATGGCTCCCTCACCGGACGGGACGCAGGCGGTCTCCGGTTCGCACGACAAGACGCTGATTCTCTGGAACGTGACCGCTGGGCAGCAGGTCTCGACGCTGACCGGTCACACGGATCTCGTCAGCGCTGTCTCGTACTCGCCGGATGGACGCTTCATCGTGTCCGCCGGGCACGACCTGCTGATCCGAGTCTGGGACGTCGAGACTCGGCAACAGGTCCGCGAGATCGGGCCTCACCAGTCAGCCATTCAGGGACTCGCGTTTTCTCCTGACGGCAAGACGCTGGCTGCCTGCGACACGTCACCTGTTGTCCGTATGTGGAACTTCGAGTCCGGCGAACTCGCGCGAACGATCGAGAATCATTCGTCACCAGTAAAGACGGTCGAGTTCTCACCCGACGGAACGCTGCTCGCGTCCGGCGGCAGTGACTCGCTCATTCTTATTCAGAATGCCGCCTCCGGCGAGGTGCTGCACACGCTCAAAGGCCATCGCAACACGATCTACGACATCGCGTTCTCTGCAGATGGCCGCCAGGCTGCCACCGCCGCCTTCGACCGGACCGCTCGCGTCTGGAAGTTGTAGCCGGATGCCTGCGCAGTTCCGCGATCCCGATCAGGAATCACTGCGATGTCATCGAACTCGTTTTGCGCGTCGTGCCTCTCTGCGATCTTCATCGTCCTACTGTCGAGCCTGACGCTCGAACCCGCGCCGCCCGGCGAACGACCTCGACTGCTCGTCCTGACCGACATCGGCGGTGACCCGGATGACCAGCAGTCAATGATCCGACTGATGGCCTATTCGAACGAGTTCGAAATCGAGGGGCTTGTCGCGTCAGCATCGGGAACTCCCGGCGAGTTGAAGCAGGCTGTCACGAAGCCCGAGCTGATTCGCGAAATCGTCACCGCGTACGGCGTCGTTCGACTGGGACTCGTGAAACACGCTGATGGCTGGCCGGAAACGAACTCGCTGCTGAGCGTGATCAAGTCGGGCAACTCACAGCGAGGCCGCGACTTCATCGGCGACGGGCACGATTCGGAAGGCTCGCGCTGGATTATCGAGCGAGTCGACGCCGGTTCGGCGGAGCGTCCGTTGAACATCTCAATCTGGGGCGGTCAGACAGACTTCGCTCAGGCGTTGTGGCGAGTGCGTGCGGACCGAGGAGCATCAGGACTGGCTGGCTTCGTAAAGAAGCTTCGCGTGTACGACATCAATGATCAGGACGGAATCGCCGACTGGATGCGATCTGAGTTCCCGGACCTGTTTTACATTCTGAGTAAGGCTCCGCCGGGACACGACAAACGCGAGGGGACGTATCGCGGAATGTACCTCACGGGCGACGAGTCGCTGACCAGTCGCGACTGGATCGACCAGAACGTGCGCAGCACCGGACCGTTGGGAGCCCTGTATCCCACGAAAACCTGGACGGCACCGAACCGGCACAGTTGCCTGAAGGAAGGCGACACGCCGTCGTGGTTCTTCTTCCTGCCGCTGGGCGGAAACGATCCCACTGACCCGTCAAAGCCAGGCTGGGGCGGCCAGTATCGCAAAGCAGACGGTGGCTGGTTTCGCGACGATCGTTCGACAGGAACTGATCCCCGCGAAACCGTCAGCTGCTGGCGTCCAGCCTTTCAGTCAGACTTCGCCCGCCGCATGGCCTGGTGCCGCGATCGCTGACCGACAATTCGCGCTATCGAATATCTGACGGGCTGGCGTTTCGGAAGCGCCCGGCGCGATTGACGGAAGAGATCAAAAGTGGGTTCAATGCCTGGCCTCCTGATTTCTTTCGAGCGCGGCCTTGTATGACTTCCTCTGCTTCTGATTCGCCAAATGTGGTTTTGCTGCGAGAGCGGCTGGCGCTGTTCGTCGCGGTGTTGCTGCTCTTTGGGCAGGGATGCCAGCCGGATGCAGCACCGCCACCGTCCAGCGAACCGCCTCCGCTGCCTACGATTTCTGTCGAGACGATCCCCGTCGCTGAGCAATCCTGGCCGACGCTGATTCGTGCTCAAGGCAGCCTGGTCGCCGACGAGGTTGTCGTCATCGGGACTCGTGTTGAAGGGCTCGTCGATCAGGTTCACGTTGACCTCGGCGACCGCGTGAAATCCGGCCAGCCACTCGTCACGCTGCGGCAGGAGCAGTTTCAACTGGAGGTTACGCGGGCGGATGCGCAACTGCTGCAGGCTCGTTCGGCGATCGGGTTGAACGAGGAGGCTGATCTGAGCGGCGTTGATCCTCAGAAGTCTCCGCCCGTCCGCGAGCGGCACGCTGAGTGGGAGGACGCGCTCGCGGACCTCGATCAGGCAAAGAATCTGAAGGCGAGTAACGCGATCACCGATGCCGACTTTCGCAAGGTCGAGACTGCGGTCGACGTCGCGAAGGCCCGGTACGACTCGTCACTGAACGCCGCTCGGGAAAAGATTGCTCTGGTGAAGGTCCAGGCGGCGGAACTCGCGCTCGCCCGACAGAACCTCGACGACACCGTCATACGGGCTCAGTTCGACGGCGAAGTTCAGCAGAAGCAGGTCGCCCCCGGTCGGTACGTTCGCGTTGGCGATTCACTGATGACCGTCGTCCGGACAAACCCGCTGCGGTTTCGCGGTCAGATCCCCGAGCGTTACGCGCTGGCACTCACCGAAGGCCAGAAGCTGAAGCTCGATGTGCAGATGGTCGAGCAGCCTCTGGAGGTCGCGGTCACTCGAATCAGTCCGACTGTCGACCTGCAAAGCCGCGGGCTGCTGTTCGAGGCTGTCGTTCCGAACGAAAACGGCGGCCTGCGATCCGGACTGTTTGCTGAAGCCGAGATTGCGATCGATTCGGCGGCAACTGCGATCGTCATTCCGCAGTCGGCTCTGGTCGAGTTCGCCGGTACCGAGAAAGTCTGGAAGGTCGTCGACGGCAAATGTTCGGAACAGGTTGTCCTCGCCGGCGAACGCAGGGAAAGCGGGATCGAGATTCTGCAGGGACTGAAGCCCGGCGACGTGATTCTCAGCGACGGATCGCAGGGACGTGTGGCGATGATCGAGTCCGCGTCGGGGACTCGGTCGCAAACGAACGATAACTCTCAGGTTCGCGACTGATGATGAGCCTCTCTTACAGAACGGTGTCGCGTGTACTGGCTGGCTGAAATCTGTGTCAAACGGCCGATCTTCGCGCTGATGCTCATCGCGGCGCTTGTCGTCGGTGGCGTTACGGCGTTTCCTAAGCTCGGCGTCGATCGTTTTCCGGATACGGACCAGCCCTCTGTATTCATTCGCGCGAGCTATGTCGGAGCGGCCTCAGCGGAGGTCGAATCTGAAGTCAGCTCGGTCATCGAAGACGCGGTCGCAACGGTGGCTGGAATCGAGGAACTGCGTTCGATTTCGCGCGACGGACGCGCGTTCGTGATCATCACATTCTCACTCGACCGGGATATCGACGCCGCGACGCAGGACGTCCGCGATGCCGTCTCCGGAGCGATGAACCGCCTGCCGGCAGGGATCGATCCGCCGATCGTCGCGAAGCGGGAACTCGATTCGTCGCCGATCATGACGCTCGCCGTGTCTGGCGATCAGTCATCTCGCGAGCTGTACCTCCTGGCTGAGCGGTATGTCAAAAACGTCATCGAGTCTGCAAAAGGTGTCGGGCAGGTCGAGATCGCTGGTGCTGCCGACCGGGCAGTGCGCGTCGAAGTCGATGCCCGTCGGCTTGCTGCTCACCGACTGTCGATTCTGGAAGTGCGGGAAGCGCTCGTCCGACAGAACACGGAAGTTCCAGGCGGCCGCGTCGACGAGGGGATGCGTGAGCGGGCGCTGCGAACGATGGGCCGCGTCGAGCACTCGCGACACTTCCCTGACCTTGTCGTGTCGAGCGTCAACGGCACGCCGGTCCGGCTGAGCGACCTGGGAGAGGTGATCGACGGCACGAAAGAAGTCCGCACGCTCGCGCGGCTCAACGGCGAACCGGCGGTCGTGCTCAGCGTGCAACGGCAGTCAGGTGAGAACACCGTCGAAGTCATCAACGCGATCAAAGAGCGTCTGCCTCGTTGCCGCGAACTGCTGCCCGAAGGCGTCTCGGTGCAGATCATCTCGGACCAGTCGCGGTACATCCTCGCGGCTCTGCACGAGATCGAGCAGCACCTGATTTCGGGAAGCATCCTGGCCTGCCTGACCGTGCTGGCGTTCATGCGCTCGTGGCGGTCGACACTGATTGCGTCGGTGGCGATCCCGGCATCAATCGTTGCGACGTTCGCGTTTATGAAGATGTTCGGTTTCACGTTGAATAACGTGACGATGCTCGGGCTGGTACTGATGGTCGGCGTCGTGATCGACGACGCCATCGTCGTGCTCGAAAACGTATTTCACGACATCGAAGAAAAGGGCATGGACGCGCGGACGGCGTCGATCGAAGGCACGAAAGAGATTGGCCTCGCGGTTCTGGCGACGACTCTGTCGCTGGTCATCGTCTTTCTGCCCGTGTCGTTTCTGTCGAGCGTGACCGGCAAGATGCTGTTTCAGTTCGGCGTGACAGCAACGGTAGCCATTCTGATTTCGCTGCTGATCAGCTTCTCGCTGACGCCGATGATGTGTAGCCAGTTGCTCAAGCCCGGAGAACAGCCCGCTGGCGGTCCGGCATCGCGGCGTGGCTTTTATCGCTGGATCGAGGTCTCGTACCTGTGGCTGCTTCGCAAAGCGATGCGTTTCCGCTGGTTTGTCCTGGCGGTGTCGATCGCCGTCATCTGCTCGAACGTCTGGCTCTACCATCACGTTCCGAAGGACTATGTTCCGACGAACGTCGACGAATCCGAGTTTGAGATTCGTGCCGAAGCCCGGCAGGGGGCGAGCCTCGCAGCGATGCGGGAAACGATGGAGCTGGTCGAGACGGAGCTACAGCAGACAGACGGCGTGACAACCGTCCTGACCACTGTCGGCACTGGTGGCTTCGGCGACGTCAACCAACTGAACCTGTTCGTCCGGCTGCGGGACAGTTCCGAACGGACGTTTTCGCTCGGTCGCCTGACGTCCGCTCTGTGGAATGGCAACCCGAAATCCGCGTTTGAAGGCAACTTCTCTCAACGGGAGAAGATGGCCGAGATCCGCAAACGACTCGGAAAGATCCCCGGCGTCAGGTTGTCCGTGCGGAACCTGACGTCGCTGCGGCAGGGCGCTCCGGTCGACGTCGACTTCGCCATTACCGGCCCGGAAATGAACCAGCTGCTGAAGTTCAGCGACTCGCTCCGTGAAAAGGCGAAGACGATTCCCGGCCTGGTTGACGTTTACTCGACGCTGAAGATCGATAATCCGGAACTGCTGGCTGAGATCGATCGCGAACGAGCAGCGGCACTCGGCGTCGACGTGCGCGAGATCGCCGACACGCTGCGAGTGGCCGTTGGCGGCGACGATCGCGTGTCCCGCTACCGTGACCAGTCAATCGACGATGCGTACGACGTCGAACTGCGTCTGGTCGGCGTCGACCGCGACGACGTGGCTTCCATCTCGCAGTTGTATGTGCGTGCGAAACCCGATTCGGGCATCCTGTCGCCGTTTCAGTTTGTGGACCGCGAGGAGTCGGGTCCGGTGCTCACGCGAATCGACAATCTAGTGAGCTTCCGGCATCAGGAGTCAGCGTCGCGCATCGACCGCCTCAACCGTCAAAAGATGGTCGCCGTGCGAGCGAACATTGCCGACGGCTACGCGCTCGCTGACCGGATTGACGCACTCAAGGCCGCCGCTCACGAGATCGGTCTGCCGCCGGGCTTCAACATCGAAGTGCTCGGCGGCGGTCGCGAACTGGAGCGGCTCATCTCTGACTTTGGCACGACGTTCCTACTCTCATTCATTTTCATGTACATCGTGCTGGCGGCTCAGTACGAACACCTCGTGCATCCGTTCGTGATTCTGCTGTCGCTGCCGCTGGCCGTGCCGTTTGGCCTGTTGAGCCTCTACTGGGGCGGCGAGACGCTCAACGTCTACTCGGCCCTCGGTGTGCTCGTCCTGTTTGGCGTCGTCAAGAAGGCGGCGATCCTGCAGGTCGACCATACCAACGTCCTGCGGCGCTGCGGCATGACTCGCGACGAGGCAATCATTCAGGCCAACCGGGACCGCCTGCGTCCGATCCTGATGACAACACTGTCCTTCGTCGCCGGTCTGATGCCGCTGCTCATTGCCACCGGTCCAGGCGCCGAGGAACGCCGCTCGATCGCCGTGCTGGCTGTCGGTGGCCAGACTCTGTCGCTGCTTCTGACTCTGCTGGCCATCCCGGTTCTGTACAGCTTCTTCGACGACCTGGGACGGATCGCCCTGCGGCTGGCGGGAAAGAGTGACTCCGCCAGCAACGGTTGATGCCTTCTCGATCGGCCGGATTTGCGTGCGGATCCCCCTCGTCCCTTTCGGGCCGTCACCCGCGATGGGATAATCCCGCTCAGCAACTGCGTGACGGGTTGCGGACTGGTCGAAGCGCGACAGGGATGCGTCGAGGAGACTTCTGTCAGCCGCTCTCTCGTTCGCAGATAACTCTTCAGGAGAAGTCCGATGGCTCGACACATTCTCTTTGCTGGTCTCGTTGCCGCAGTCGCGACACTGCTGCCTGCCGACAACGCTCAGGCGGATCACTGCTACTACGGCGGTGGGTATCCGATCGGGGCCTACTCGGTGCCCTCAGTTCGCGTCTACGGCGGATCGACCTACTACTCGGCGCCGTCTTACTACTCAACACCGTCCCATTACTACTCGCCAGGCTACTCCTTCAACTCGTATCCGGCATACTCGTACGGCATCGGCGGTTACCCGGCCTACGGACACGGCTATTCGAGTTCCCCGTCGTTCTACTACTCCCGCCCCGGCTTCTCGATCAGCATCGGCAGCGGTTTCGGGCGATCGTACTTCGGTTCACCGTACGGCTACGGATACCGCCCGAGCTACGGCTACAGCAGCCGCTCCGGAATTGGCTTCAACTTCGGCGGCGGGATTCGCCATTACCATCGCCACTAACAATCCGTTGGAGAAGTGGCGCGGGTATCCTGTCCGTGTCGAAAGCCCGTGACGTAGCGGTGTCTGGATGACCGTGTCACGGCTTTTTCAACGAACTGCTAAGCGATGCTCGCTGCTTCCGCCTGCCAGAGCGGATTGTCGCTCGATCGCGAGCCGCCGGATAGACTCGGATCGTCTCCCGTAATCCGTCGAGCAGCATCCACTCAAGCAGCAAAGACAGATCGTGCCACGTTCGTACTTCCGACTTTCTGCCGGATTCCTCACAGTCCTGTTCCTCGTAACCGCAGCTGAGGCCGGGACGTTTGAGGACGAGATTGCTCCGGCGCTCAAGACTCATTGTCTGAAGTGCCATGGACCGGAGAAGGCGGAAGGGCGGTTGCGGGTTGATGATCTGACAGCCGATCTGGCCGAACGAGGTAACGCGCTGAACTGGATTGAGATTCGCAACGCGATCAATCTCGGTGAGATGCCGCCCGAAGGCGAGAAGCCTCTGCCGGTCGAGATGATCCGGAAGATGTCGAACTGGATCACTCAGGAGCTGCGGGCTGCCGAGCTGGCTCGGACAAGTTCGGGAGGCCGCGTTCTGCTGCGGCGGATGAACCGGCACGAGTACACGAACACCGTTGCCGACCTGCTGTCGATGAAGTTTCCGACCGGCGAGAGCCCACTCGATGTGCTGCCTCCGGATGGGACGGCGGAAGGATTCGACAAGGTCAGCTTCGCGCTGCTCGTCGATCCGTCGTTGATGACGCAGTACTACCAGGTGGCGCGGCGCATCGCCGATAGAGCGATCGTCGACGGGCCGCCCGAGTATCCGACCGAGAAGATGCGGCTGGAGTTCGAGGACATCCCGGACAGCGTCGCGATCGGGTATCTCGTCGAACGGCTCGGGATGAAGCCCGTGCCTGGCGGGTTGCAGCTCGTCGAGGGCGGCACGCGATCGTTCGGGATGCTGCGGTATCCGGAACGTCGCGATAACAACGTCGCTCCGGTCAACGGCTTTTACCGGTTCACCATCCGAGCGGGAGCGGCTCGCGGAGCCGACGGAACGGTGCCGCGACTTCAGCTTCATCATGCCCACCCGGACGCGGAAATGGAGACCCTGCTTGAGGTCGACGTCACCGCGCCGTGGGATAAGCCGGCTGAGTACTCCGTGACGATTCCGCGTGACACGCTGGGCAACGAGTTGAGCGTCCGAATGCTCAACGAAGTCTCGCTCTACATGGGCCAGCGGCCCGGTGAAAACTTCATGAGCCGCAATGAGAAGCTCGGCAAGTCGGGACAGTTCACCGAAACGCTGCGGCTCGACGGCCGCAAGGTCGCGGAAGGCTGGGGCGGAGATCGTTCGACTCCCGATCCCGACAAGCTCGACGTGACGAAGTTTCCGCGCGTGTTTCTCGACTACCTCGAAGTCGAAGGCCCGCTGTACGACCAGTGGCCGCCGAAGAGTCACGCAATGCTGCTGTTCCGCGGCGACCAGGGAACCGAAGACCTAAGCTACGCACGCGAGATCTTCGCGAAATTTCTGCCGCGAGCATGGCGGCGTCCAATTGCTGACGACGAGGTCGATCCGATTCTCAAGGTCGTCCAGACTGAGCTGGATAACGGCGAGAGTTTTCACACCGCGATCCGCGTCGGACTCGCTGCAGCTCTGACGTCGCCGAAGTTCCTGTATCTCGTTGAAGCTTCGGCAGGCAGCGAGCCGCAGACGCTGAACGACTTCGAGATCGCGTCGCGGCTGGCTTACTTCCTCTGGAGTTCGATGCCCGACGACAAACTGTTTCGCGCGGCTGAAGCCGGCGAGTTGTCCAATCCTCAGAAGCGATCAGCTCAGGTCGACCGGATGCTCGCCGATCCGAAGGCGGACCGTTTTGTCGAGGGCTTCGCGCGGCAGTGGCTGCGGACGGACACGTTCCTCAACTTCACTCCGGACAAGTACCTGTATAAGGAATATGACGGGAAGCTCGCCGATGCCGTCGTCCGCGAGCCGCTCGAATTCTTCCGCACGATCCTGCGGGAAGACCTGAGCGCATTGAACTTCATCGACTCGGACTTTCTGGTGATCAACAACCGACTGGCCAGGCATTACGGAATCGACGGCGTCGACGGCGAGGAGTTCCGCAGGGTCGCGCTGCCAGCGGACTCGCCGCGCGGCGGCCTGCTGGCGATGGCCGGCGTGCATCAGGCGGGCTCGGACGGCATCCGCACAAAGCCGGTTTCGCGCGCCGTCTATGTTCGCGAAGTTCTGTTCAACAATCCGCCCGATCCGCCGCCGCCGAACGCGGGCGAAGTCGAGCCGAACATCAACGGCGAACGCCTGACCGTTCGCGACCGGCTGTTGCAGCATCAGCAGATCGAAGCCTGCGCGGCCTGCCACCGGTCGCTCGATCCGTACGGTCTGGCGCTCGAAAACTTCAACGTCATCGGAGCCTGGCGCGACCAGCAGGACGGCGAAGACTTCCGAGGTAACAACCGCCCGCCGATCGTCGCCAGTGGCAAGCTGCCCGGCGGCCAGGCGTTCAACAGCTTCGACGAGTTCCGCCAGACGCTGCTCGAACAGGACGACCGCTTCCGTCGAGCCCTCGCCGAACGCCTGCTGCTGTACGCTCTCGGTCGGCCAGTCGAACCGAGCGACGACGAAACACTCAACCTCGCTGTCTCTGACATGACAGCCGGCAATGACTCGATTCGTTCGCTGATTAAATCGCTGGTCAGCAGTGAAGCGTTCGTCACAAAATGAATCGACTATTTCCGCGAGAACATTCAGACGGACACTTTCTGGAGAAGTTACATGACACAAATTGATCGCATCACTTTCGATCCGGCTGTGATGGGCGGCAAGCCGTGCATCCGGGGCCAGCGTTTGACCGTGAGCACGATTCTCGGACTTCTCGCGGCGGGGCGAACTCGCGAGGAAATACTGAGTGCCTACCCGTATCTCGAAGCTGAGGACATCGACCAGTGTCTGGCCTATGCAGCGTGGCGTCTCGAAGAACGTGAAAGTCCATTGGCGACGGCATGAGTATCCAGATTTTGGTCGATATGAATCTTTCGCCCGATTGGGTGGACGCACTGGCCAGACACGGCTGGCGTTCGGCCCATTGGTCGGCAATTGGAAATCCGAGTGCTCCGGATCGTGAAATCATGGAGTGGGCTCGCAGCAACTCGTACGTCGTTTTCACTCACGACCTCGACTTTGGAACAATGCTGGCATTGACGCATGCGTCCGGTCCCAGCGTTATTCAGGTGCGCGGCCAGAACATCCTACCGGACCACATGGCTCCAGTTGTTGTGGCGGCGATCACACAACACGAACCTGATCTGGCTGCAGGCGCGCTTGTCGTCGTTGATGAATCGAAGTCGCGAGTCCGGGTACTGCCGCTATGAGTCGAACAGAGCTTCCAGGCAGTGTGGTCGTTCGAAGCAAAGGCTGATGGGGGGAATCTATGAATCTCAAACCGATTGACCGCCGTGTGTTTCTGCGGGGAGCCGGGACGTGTCTCGCGTTGCCGTGGCTGGAAGCCATGCTGCCTCGTGGGGCGAATGCTGCTTCGATGCCGGACGTTATTCCACGCATGGGGATGTTCTACTTCGGGACCGGGATGAACATGCGGCAGTTTTATCCGGACGGTGTCGGCATTGATGCCGGGATGTCGCGGATTCTGAAGCCGCTTGAAAAGCATCGCGGGCGGTTTACTGCGCTGTCGGGAACGTGGCTCAACAAGGGCGGCGGGCACGACGGGGCGTATCCGTTTTCGACGTCGATCGCTCGCGGTGAGAAGCAGACGATTTCGCCGGACCAGCTTGCTGCCGAATTGCACACGCCGCATACGCGGTTTCCGTCGCTGCAGCTTTCCGTCAAACGCGGCACTGGCTTCGGCAGCCAGGTGCTTGCCACGCTGTCGTGGAACCGGCAGGGCGTGCCACTGGCGGCGGAGAACGATCCCAGGGCGCTCTTCGATCTCCTCTTCCGACCGGCCAGCGAACAGCAGCGGGCTCAGCAGGGAGACGAGTTCCGTCAGCGAGGCAGCGTGCTCGACGCGATCCTGTCCGACGCGAAGCAGCTTCAGGGCAAGCTCGGACAGTCGGACCGCCAGCAGCTCGACCAGTACTTCAATTCGATCCGCGAAGTTGAGCAGACACTGAAGCGGGAGATCGACTGGGCGGACAAGCCGAAGCCAGCGCCGAATCTCAAGGGTTTCGGCGACTACGAGAAAGCGGTCGCTCCGGAAGGCAACGGCAAGTTCCTGTACGACACTTACGCGAAGCTGATGTACGACCTGATCGCTCTGGCGTTTCAGACGGACTCGACGCGCGTCATCACGTACGTCGTGCGGACGGAGCTGGCCGGCGGTGTGTATCCCGAGTTCGGCGTCTCGAAGGGCTACCACGAGCTGACGCATCACGGCAACGATCCGAAGAACCTCGAAGAGCTGGCGAAGGTCGACACGATCTACATGCAGCACTGGAGCTACTTCCTCGACCGCCTGGCGTCGATCCGCGACGGCGAGGGCACGCTGCTCGATCACACGATGCTCGGCTTCTCCAGCGGCATGGGCATCGGCCACAGCAAGGACATCCTGCCGACGATGCTCAGCGGCGGCAGCGGACTGGGCATCAAGCATCAGACGCATCTGCAGTTGAAGGAGCAGACGCCGCTGGCCTCACTGTGGCAGACGATGATCGAAAAGATGGGCGTCGAAGTCGCCGGCCCGTTCCAGGACAGCACGGGCACGATCGGAGAACTGTTGGGATGAAGTCGCTGCGAGAATCGTCAGTAGCGAAACTCGCGCAGAGTTTCGGCGAGCAACGGGTGGCCGACCGAAAGTCTGCGCGACTTTCGCTACGCGGTATGGTCTGCTTGCTTCTGCTGTTTCTGTCGTTGGTCGTCGCTTCTGCTGAGGAGAAGGCCGAGCCAACAGCGGGTAACTCGGTCGGCATGAAGTTCGTTCGCGTTCCGGCGGGCGAGTTTGTGCGCGGGTTCGAGACGTCGAACCGCGGTGAGCGGCGTTTTCATCTCGCTCACCAGTACAGCAACCGGCAGAACTTCAAGGACGAATCGCCGGCGCATCGAGTGAGCCTCTCGAAGGCGTTCGACATCGCGGCTACGGAGGTCACCGTCGGCCAGTTCCGCGAGTTCGTTGACGCGACCGGTTACCTGACCGACGCTGAGAAGAACGGCGGCGCACTCGGCTGCTTTCCGGAAGAGCGGGATTACGTCGACCGGTTTCACAAAGCTCCGGAGATCACCTGGAAGTCGCCGGGCTTTGAGCAGACGGACTCGCACCCGGTTGTTGCGGTGAGCTGGAACGACGCGCATAAGTTCTGCGAGTGGCTGTCGAAAAAGGAGAACGTGAAGTACCGCCTGCCAAGTGAAGCCGAATGGGAATACGCCTG
>JAPOLP010000962.1 GCA_029977045.1 Planctomycetota bacterium | reverse complement strand
GCCGAGGGAGGCCGGCCGGCCAGGCGCATCATCCTGCTCGCCGAGGGCCGACTGGTGAACCTTGGCTGCGCGACCGGCCACCCGTCCTTCGTGATGAGCAACAGCTTCACGAACCATACCGTCGCCCAGATCGCTCTGTGGAACCCGACCTACCTGGGCTTCTCCGAAGACCATTTCACGGTTGACGTCCACATGCTGCCAAAACGTCTCGACGAAGAAGTCGCCCGCCTGCACCTGGACAAACTCGGCGTCAAACTGACGCGTCTGACAGACAAGCAGGCTAACTACCTCGGTGTCAACGCCGACGGCCCTTATAAGCCGGAGCATTACCGGTACTAAGTCGCCGATCTACGTTTGATTGAACTGCCCCCGTGATCGACTGCAGATCACGCGGGGCATTTTCATTGGCACGAAGAATGTCACCGAACGCCAGCCTGCGAGCGTTATTCGTTGTGTTCCTGTATTTGTGAGGGGCTGTCATTGCTGGCACACGATGACTGGCAGTCGGCGATTACCGGGCAAAGGTGGAATTGGGGACTGGCTTATCAGGTTCGGTTGGTGATTTTGTCTGTTGGCTCGCTGCCGGTTAGTAAGAGGCTCGCAGGTTGGACGTGCAGGCTGGCCTGAAAACGGCAGGTTGGTCACACTTCATTCGTGATCCCGGCGGACCGTCTTCATGGGGGAGTCGGCTGCTGCCGGAGTTTCGTCTGGGACCGGTTTCTACAGTGAACGGAATTCTTCTGATTTCGATTGCTGTGCGTGTGATCGCGATGGCCTGGTCCTTCGCGCTGATTCGCAGGCTGCGCGAATGGCGGATGGGTTTTCTGACCGTGATGTTGCTGTTCATGGCCAGCCGCCAGATCCTGACGCTGCTCAGTCGCGGCGGGTCGCGGCCCGGACTGGAAGGGGTTTCACAGGCCTCTGAAGTGCCGGGCCTTGTCGTCAGTTTCATGGCGATCTTCGCCGTTCATGGCCTTCAGCGAGTCTTTGAGAACCGGCGCCGAAACGAAGAGAAACGCCGTGAGCTGGAAGCTCAACTGCAGCACGCTCAGCGTCTGGAGAGTCTGGGCGTTCTGGCCGGTGGGATCGCTCACGATTTCAACAACCTGCTGACGCCCGTGCTGATTCACGCGAGCATTCTCAAGGACGAGTTGCGCGAGAACGATTCCTCGCGGGAGCGTGCTGAGAGTATCGAGACAGCGGCGACCCACGCGGCGGAACTCTGCGATCAGATGCTCGCCTTCTCAGGCCGCGGGCGGTACCAGTTGGAAGCAGTCGATCTGTCGAAACTTGTTGAGAGCATTGGCCGTCTGCTGGACGTCGGCATTCCGGCCAATGTGACTGTTGAAAGCCAATTGGCAAGTGAGCTTCTGCCGATACATGCCGACGCGCGGCAGCTTCAGCAGGTCATCATGAACCTGATCACGAATGCTGCGGATGCGACGGCAGATTCAGGGGGGCGGGTCACAATCCGCACGGGAGTCTGGAACGCGACGCGAGCCTACCTGTCTGGCAGCTGCGTGGATGACAGCCTGCCCGAGGGCGAGTACGCATTTGTTGAGGTGGTAGATACCGGCAGCGGGATGGATGCCGAGACAGTTCAGCGGATGTTTGATCCGTTCTTTACAACGAAGAGCCAGGGGCTCGGGTTGGGCATGGCGGCTGTGCTGGGAATCGTTCGTGGCCATCGGGGAGCGATTCGCGTTGATAGCCGACCAGGCGAGGGCACGACGATTCGCTCGCTCTTTCCCGTGTTCGACGGGAATGTTCAAGCTGACGACACGAACGCAGACGTTGGAGAAGTTGACGGCTCTGGCCTGATCCTTGTGGCCGATGACGATGCCGCCGTGAGGAGCGCTGCCGTCTCCGTGCTCGAAGCGGCTGGCTTCACCGTGCTGCAGGCTGTCGATGGATGCGAGGCACTGACGATTGCTCAGGAGAATCGTGCGGACGTGCGGCTGATTCTGCTCGACCTTTCAATGCCGTGCATTTCCGGCAAGGAAGTGTTCGCTCGGCTGCGTCTGGACGGCAACAACGTGCCGGTGATTCTGTCGAGCGGTTTTGACGAGGAAGACATTTCTGACCTCTCCGAACACGGAGGCAGCGCCCAGTTTCTGCATAAGCCTTATCGCGCTTCGGATTTGGTCGAGAAGGTCGGAGAGACGTTACGCCGGGCACGGTCTACAAATGAGAGCACACAAGCTTCTGTTGGCGAGGATCGTCTGACGAAGCCCAGGAAGTGCACGGTTCTGGTGGTGGATGACGAGCCAGCAATCCGTCAATCGTTATGTGACCTGATCGATGCGATGGGCTACGGAACGCTGGATGTCGATTCCGGCCAGGCAGCGATCGACATTTGCCGGGAGCGGGCTGGGGAGATCGGACTGGTGATGCTCGACCTGCAGCTGCCGGGCATCTCTGGTGTCGAGACGCTGCTGCGACTGACCGAGATGCAGCCGCACCTGCCGGTCGTTCTGTGCCACGGCGGCAGCGACGATTTGCTCTCACCCGCTACGCGTAACCTGCTATCCGGCGTTCTCAGGAAGCCGTTTCAGGTGGACCAGCTGGAGTCACTGCTGACAACGCTGCTGCCTGCGTCCTGCGTCGAGTCTTGATGAGCGTCTCATCCGTCGAGATGTCAGCCCGAAACTCTGACGCTTCGCTGGCGAGGTGAAACCGAAATCGCTGGCGTCAAAAGACGATTTCCAGCGTCTGCTCTTCGCGGAGAATCTTCGATCGAATCTGGATCGTGTCTTGAACCTTGGCGGCGGCTCCGGGGACGCGGATCACCAGACGGTGGGCTTTGTCGTCGAACTGTCCGTAGAACTGTTTCGGGAAGCCTTTGCCCGTGAAGTTACCGATCGGCGTTTCGTAGCCGTCATCGCCGGTCAGGAATCCGGACAGGTC
>JAPOLP010000834.1 GCA_029977045.1 Planctomycetota bacterium | reverse complement strand
CATCAGCCGCTCGTTAGCTTCGATCTGATTCTGAAACGAACCGACCGCCTGCAGCGAATAACCCTGTGGCAGCTTCAGCCCTTTCTCTGACTGTGCTGCCTTCAATGCGTCTTCGACGATCTTCACGGTTTCGAGATCGCCGGCCATGCCGGATGGTGAAAACGAGACGTGTGAAACCAGCCGGGCATCCTCGCTGCTGATCATGCCCGGCCCCCAGGTCGTCGTCATCTTCGCCAGCAGTTCCAGCGGCACGACTTCGCCGGAGTGAGTCACGACGGGCAGGCGGTTCAGTTCGTCGATCCGTTCACGCAGATCGCGCTGGTAGCGGACGCGGATCGGGTACCGCTCGCGGCCTTCGTAAACCTGCGTGACATTCATGCCGCCGAGTGCCGACTCGACGATCTGATTGACCATCATCGTCGACATGCCAAAACGAGCGGCGGCTTCGCGGTCGACTTCAAATTCGATGTACGGTTTCCCGAGCACGATGTCCGGATTTACCGTCGCGGCGTTGACCTGCGGAATCGTCTTGAGCTGCTCGGCAACGGCGAACGCTGCTTCGGCCAGGCCGTCGAGGCTGTCTCCATAAATGCGGATCGCCATCGACGCCTTGATCCCGCTCTGCAGCATGACCACACGGCCTTCAATCGGCTGCAGTGGCGACGCGGGAGTCACGCCCGGCAGCGTGGCCACCGCGTTGATCTGGTTCCAGATGTCCTGCGTCGTGATTCCCTCACGCCATTCCGCTTCCGGTTTGAGCATGACGTACGTTTCGATCATCGCTGCCGGTGCCGGATCGAGTGCCGACTCAACTCGCCCAATCTTGCCGAGCACGTTGGCGACTTCCGGAATCTCACTGATCAGCGCATCCTGCGTTTGCAGGATCTCCATCGCCTGCGAGAAGCTGGCCGCCGGAAACAGAGTCGGCATATAGAACCAGCTTCCCTCGTCCAGAGCGATCCAGTCGTCGGACTCCAGACCCCGCAGCTTGTGCTTCGCATCGGCGTAACCGGGCAGCCGATTCAGGTCGGTGCCGAGTGTCCGCGTGAAGTTCTCGATTGGTTGCAGAACACCGGGCAGGCCGAACCACGCACCAAGGCCAAGCACAACCACAATCGTCGGCACGCTGAAGAACACGACCTTGTGCGCGAGAAAGAACCGCAGCGTGGGCTCGTACAGAAAGCAGATCAGACGGCTGACCGGGTTTCGTTCCGCAGGCCTCAGGCGTCCGCGCAGAAACAGCCGGCACAGCACCGGGACCAGAGTGATCGCGACGATCAACGCGGCCAGCAGCGAGAACGTTTTGGTCCAGGCCAGAGGTGCAAACAGACGGTGATCGCGTCCGGTCAGCAGAAACACTGGCAGAAAACTGACGACCGTCGTCGCGACGGCAGTGACCACAGCGGGAGCCACTTCGGCGGCGGCTTCGTTGATGATGCGGATCCGCTGGGGTCGGCCACCGGGACGCCCGGCGGTCTGCCAGTCGGCCAGATGATCGTAGATCGTCTCGGAAACGATGATGCCCATGTCGACCATCGTGCCGATGGCGATCGCGATCCCGGCCAGCGACATGATGTTGGCACCGACGCCGAAGATATTCATCGCACTGAAAGCGAGCAGGACCGCGATCGGGAGTGTCGCGGCGACCACGATGCTGGCTCGCAGGTTGAGCAGAAACAGCAGGATGACCACACCGGTGATGATGATCTCTTCGGTCAGCGCCTTCGTCAGCGTCGCGATCGTTTCGTCGATCAGTCCCGTCCGGTCATAGACCGCTCGGATCCTGACACCATGCAGGCTCGGCTCGATGCGTTCGATCTTCTCGCGGACGCGCTCGATGACGGCTCGCGGGTTCTCTCCGTATCGCATCACGACTACGCCGCCGACGGCTTCACTGCCATTCAGATCGATCGCTCCGCGGCGGAAGTCGGGGCCAAGCTGCACTCGGCCCAGGTCGCGAATCCGCACAGGGATACCGTTGCGTGATAGAACGACCGTAGCTTCGATGTCTTCGACGGCCCGTTCGGTGCTCTGGCCCGAGCCGATGAAGCCACGACCGCGAATAATGAACTCCATACCGCTCGATTCGACGGTCTTTGCTCCGACGTCGAGGTTCGAGTCCTTCACTGCCTTGATCAGACGGTCCAGTGGAATGTCGTGGAACCGCAGCTTGTCCGGGTCGACTTCGATCTGGTACTGCCGGACATAGCCGCCCACGCTGGCGACTTCGCTGACACCCTCGACGGCCTGCAGTTCGTACTTAACCACGAAGTCCTGCAGGCTCCGCAGTTCGGCCAGGTTCATTCCCTCGGCTGGTTCCAGCATGTAGTAGAAGACCTGACCAAGCCCGGTCGCATCAGGACCAAGCGTCGGAACGACTCCATCCGGCAGGACTGACGCGGCAGTTCCAAGCTGCTCGGCCACTCGCGACCGAGCCCAGTAGAAGTCCGTCTCATCCGAAAACGTGACCTGCACAAAGCTGTAACCAAACAGACTCTTCCCGCGAACGCTTTCGGCTTCCGGCACAGCCAGCAGAGCCATGGACAGCGGATACGTGATCTGATCCTCGACGTCCTTGGGCGATCGTCCCGGCCAGGCCGTGAAGACGATGACCTGATTCTCACCCACGTTGGGAATCGCATCGATCGGCACGTGCTTCGTCGAGTACCAGCCAAACGCGATCGTCACCGCTGTAAACAGCAGCACGATCAGCCGCTCGCGAACGCAGAAACTGATAATTTCCCTGAGCATGGTTCAGTTCTCCTTGCTCGTGGCTTCTGGCTCGACGGCTTTGGCTCGCTGAGCTTCCTTTGTCTTCTCCGCAGGCGAGCCGAGGGGCGGAAACTCGTGAACTTTCTCTCCGCAGTGAAGCATCTGGCTGCCCCAGTAGGGGTTAAGCAGTTTTGCATCAGGCTGCAGCCAGTCGCCTCCGCCGCCTTTGACCATGGGGCAGAAGAAGTGGGTAAACGGCTGCGTGGCTTTCTCGCCGCGATAACGCGTTGCCAGCGTGACCACGATATGGCTGACCGGCTTGAAGGCGTCGCGGGCGGCGGCCAGCTCCATGTGGTGCAGGTGCTCGGTCTGTTTCGCGATCGAGTCGAACTGCTGCCGGATTTCGGTGGGAAACGCTTTGTCCTGCGACAGAGTGTCGGCGGCTTTGTGCAGTGACATCGCGGGCTGCATTGCCGGTATGGTATCGCCCGCCAGTGCCTTCTGAATTTCGAAGTAGCCGGCGTAAAGCTGCTCCAGAGTTTCACCGCTTTCTCCAGCGACAGCGGCAACTTCGATCACGTCGAATTCCAGCGGCACCTTGCGTTCGTTCTGCCGGACAATCGCCTTTGACGGATCGATCAGGCTGGGTTTGCCGGCGAGCTGCATCTGCGAATCGATGAGGAAATTGCCGGCGGTTG
>JAPOLP010001006.1 GCA_029977045.1 Planctomycetota bacterium | reverse complement strand
GCTGATCCAGAGGAAGTCATTGGCCGAATCGTCCCAGCTCCAGTAGCCTTGCATCCAGATCACGTTCTCGCCTTCCGGCTGAACGTCGGGGGGAATCTCATCAATCGGATCAGGTGGCTGCCGATCGACTCGCGGCCCCGGCACAGGATCCAGCGTCACCGTTCGCGCGAAGGCTTCGTGCAGCGGGCCTTTCAGAGTGACTTCGACGTCTTCTTCCGTGAGCACGGTCTCGGGCATCGGCACGATCAATGGCTGGTCGGGAACTGGCGGGGCCGCTTCCTGAGCCAGCGCTGGCACCACCACTGAAAACGTAACCAAAGAGAGGCTTCCGCAAACGGCCAGCCGAGTCCCCCAGCGGTAAAGGTACTGACGAGCGGTCGAGAAAAACTGATGGGCTGACATGGCTGGCTCCTAGCTGCTTCAGGAAACAATCCACTCGACCGGGTGCCGGTTCGAGCGATTCCTGACTGGCACGGCCTGTGTCGCAACCACTGTTCCAGTCGACTGGCACCGCACGCCTCGCGACGAACCAGGCGGCGAGGCATTCGGCAACGGGCCAGCCAATGTGTGGCAATTCCAGCGAAAAACGACAGTTCTGCGTCTGTGCGTGCCGCCTGCTGTCGCGGCGGGCGGCTGCATCCAGAGTCTGTTTCCGGATGTCTCGAACAATCCCAGGCAATCGGATTGATCTCGATGACGTCAACTTGACGGCAGCTCGGATTGAAAGAATGCAAATCCGAGGCAGGTCGACCGCGTCACAAAAGCCGGAAGCCGGTGGTTACTCCGTGCGGAACGGATCGCTCTGAACGATGGCATGGATCAGGTCGCGGAAGCCGTCGCGGTTGTTCCCGAGACCGGCGACGATGCCGTCGATTTCGCCGCGGTCGGCAATCGTCATGTGCCGGCCCGTCGAGTATTCGAGCAGCTTGCGGGTAAGCCCGGTCGCGAAGACGTCTTTGCGTTCGAGCAGCAGACGTTTGAACTCCTCGACGTTGCGGTAGGCCTCGCCGTTCGGCAGTTCGCCGGACGGATCGATGGGCGACTTGCCGTACGAGTTCCGCCACTTTCCAACCGGGTCGAAGTTTTCGAGAGCCCAGCCCATCGGGTCGATCCGGCGATGGCAGTCGTAACAGGCTGGATTACTGCGGTGCTTTTCAAGCTGCTCGCGAATCGTCGTCGTGCCGCGAACGTCCGGGTCGAGCGGCTCGACATCCGGTGGCGGTGCGGGTGCTGGTGTACCGAGCAGGTTTTCGAGCAGCCAGACACCGCGGACGACCGGCGAGGTATCAATGCCGTTGGCCGTGACTGTCAGAACGCTTGCCTGGCCAAGCAACCCGCCTCGACGACGGTCCGGTAGTGCGACGCGTTCAAACTCGGTGCCGCCGGAATGTTTGATGCCGTAGTGCCGGGCGAGTGGCTTGTTGACGAAGGTGAAATCTGAGTCGAGGAAGTTGTCGATACTCAGGTTCTCGTCAAGTAGACGTCGCGTGAAGAGCTGCGTCTCGCGACGCATCGCGGAATCGAGATCGTAGTGATAGAACGCCCGGAACGACGTCCGGTCTGGTGGCATCGAGCCCAGGTCTCGCAGGCCGAGCCAGCTTCCGAGGAACCCGTCAACAAACGCGTCGGACCGCGGATCGTCGAGCAGCCGGTCAACTTGAGCCGACAGCACGGCGGGCTTTGTCAGATCTCCGCTGGCTGCCAGTTCGAGCAGTTCCGTGTCCGGCGTCGACGACCAGAGGAAGTAGGACAGCCGAGTCGCCAGTGAATACGCGACGTCAGTTTCGGCTACTGATGGCTGCTCGGAGTCTGATTCCTCGTCGGGCTGCTGCAGATACAGAAACGCGGGCGAACAGAGCACGGCTTTAATCGTGTCGCCGTACGCTTCGAGCGACGACCGGCCTGCCTGTTCCCGCACGTCGGCGATCTGCAGCAGGCGATCGACTTCGGCAGTGGTGATTGGTCGCCGATAGGCTCGCGAAGCAAACGCCGAGAGTTGCTGCTGCATCTGGTCGCGGCTCATCTCGCCAGACGTGAGGATCGACTCGCAGTCATCGCCGAGCAATGCGTACTGGCTCGCTGTCGGCCACTCATCGAAGTACGGGCCGGAGATTTCGATCTCGTGAATCTGAATCTGCGGCAGCTTGCCGAAGTTGATGGCGTTGTAGCGGTTCTCGACGATGCCGCGCGAGTTCTTTGGAAAGTCCTTCGGATACTTCTTCAGCAGGTTCTGCCACAGGTTGCGGACATCCATCAGCCCGTTCCGGAATGTGAATCGCGGTGTGTAACCCGCGTCGAGATGCACTCGCACCGAGTGCCAGTTCAACTCGTCGGCGAGGTCGATCTCCGCGAGCAGTGGCTCGACCGGTTGCGGTTTGTGGAGAGCACCGACGTTCTTATTACCCGGACGGATTCCTAGCCGCAGGGGCTCGGACGGATCGGTTCCCAGAAACGCCGCGTCGTACGGATTGATTCGATTGACGGCTTTCGCCTTGAGACGGATCTCGTAAGTCCCGTCGAACGGAACGCCGTCGGCGAAAGCGTGAATCGGCCCGTAAGCACCTTCGTGTTTGTCGGCACCGATGACGTCGAACAGCGTCATCCACTTGAAGTTGTTGACGCGGCGGAAGACCTGGTCAATTTCCGGCTGCTGGCGGAAGCCATCTTCAAAGTGCCACTTTTGAATCTCGGGCTG
>JAPOLP010001144.1 GCA_029977045.1 Planctomycetota bacterium | reverse complement strand
GGAGTCAGCTACCGGCCAGTATCCGCACGCCGGGCTGCTCAGCATGTTTCAGTACCTCAGCCGTTACCCGACAACAGAAACGAACCGGAACCGCCTGCGAGCCCGGATGTACTACCAGCACTTTCTGGGCGTCGACGTTCTGGAACTGGCGGCACGAGTCTCAGACGCCGCATCAGTCACCTCGAAGTTCGAGATTCCGACGATGCAGGCATCCGAGTGCGTCGTAAGTCACAAGACGCTCGACCCGATCGCGGGGATGTTTCAGGACTACTGGCGGTTCGAAGCGAACTTCGCGATCTACGGCAAGCGGAAAGAGGGCTGGTTCACCGACATGTTCGGCGCCGGCTTTGAAGGTGACGAACTGCCTGCCGAGGAGCGCTGGCGGGCTCTGCAGTGGCTGGGCGAGCGGACGGCCAAAGACCCACGCTTCGCTACGGCAATGGTCGGGCACGCGTACTACCTGCTGACCGGTCGGCAACCGCTGCTGCCACCAAAGGACCTCGATGACCCGCTGTTTGACGCGAAGCATCGAGCTTACCAGGAACAGCAGCGGCAGATTCAGACGATCGCCGCGCAGTTCGCCGGAAACGGCTTCAACTTCAAGGACGTGATTAAGGGATGGGTTCTCTCCGACTTCTACCGGGCCGACGGTCTGGCAACGGAAGCGGCCAATCCCGAGCGGCAGGCCGAGCTGGATGACGTGGGCATCGTGCGTCTGCTGTCGCCCGAGCAGCTCGAACGCAAGGTCGAGGCGGTCTTCGGACAGCGCTGGGGCCGACTCACCGACCAGACGGCGATGCTCTATGGCGGGATCGATTCGCAGGAAGTCACTGAGCGGGCAACCGATCCCAGCGGAGCGATGGGGGCGATTCAGCGAACGCTGTCCAACGACGTCGCCTGCCGCAACGTGGCTCTCGACTTCAGCCGGTCGAAAGAAAGACGCATCCTGTTTCCCGATATCGAGCCCGATGTCCTGCCCGGATCGTCACCGGAAGCGGACGCCGGCATCCGACAGGCGATCGTCCATCTGCATGAGCGGATCCTCGGTCGTTATGACGAGGCCGAGTCACCGGAAGTCGAGCGCACGTTCAATCTCTTTGCTGCCATCGTGGCTGACGCACAGGCTCGCGGGCGTTTCGAGCAGCAGGAAATCTGGAGCTGTCGTCAGGGGCTCGAATCGCCCGTCGCCGATCCTCATTACACCGTCCGAGCATGGCGTTCGGTCGTCACTTACCTGCTGCGGCAGCACGAGTTTCTCTATGAGTAAGAGTTCCCGAATGCGGCGTGACTTTCTGAAATCGTGCGCGTTGGCGGGTCTTGGCCTGGCGGCTCCGCTGCGCTGGCAGGAGACAGCCCAGGCAGCGGATGCCGAAGAGCTACCGGCTTACGACGGGCCGTACTACATCGTGTTCAACGCGGCTGGTGGCTGGGACACGACGTACCTGATGGACCCCAAGGGCGTCGGCGGGATCAACCGGCTGTTCGAGCAGGGCGACATCCTCACGCAGGGCAATCACCGGTACGCACCCACCGCGAAACACAAACAGGGTGGCCTCAGCAACGAGGACTTCTTCACGGAATTCGGCGACGAACTGCTGGTCTTCAACGGGCTCGACTACTCCGTCAACAACCACTCGCCGTGTTCGCGGTATATGGCGACAGGAAAGCTCGACAGCCTCGCCTATCCGACGTTTGCCGCACTCGTAGCAGCCTGCCAGGGGCCGAGTTGTCCGCTGTCGTTTCTGACGTTTGGGAACTATTCGGCGACGGGCAACCTGGTCGCGATGTCCCGCGTGCCGTACCTGCCGTCGTTGAAGCGGATCGCCAATGCCGATTCGATCGAGGGCAACGAACGCTCGCCGTATCACGAGGACTTTGCACTGTCGCGCATCGAGCACGCTCTGCGCGATCAGCGTGAAGATCGGGCAGCGAAGCCACTGCTGCCTCGGAAACAGCGGGCTGAGAACATGCTGTACGCGGCCCAGGCAAACTCGAAGGC
>JAPOLP010000889.1 GCA_029977045.1 Planctomycetota bacterium | reverse complement strand
CGCACCGTCTGGTCACTCACGCCGCAGGACTTCGCGGCGGCCGGAATGGAATAGCCTTCTTCGGTAATCAGCCGGACAACGTCCCGCCGAAACTCGTCCGTGTAAGTTCGCTGCGTCGAGCGACCAGACGTGTCCCCTCCTGTTTCAGAAATCCGCTTGCTCATGAACATCAGACCTTTCGAGATGGGGGAAGAAAAGTATCACCCACCCCTGTCCGTTTTTCATGGGCTGCCGCACACGGAAAACATCAGCCGACCGTCGTCGCGGATTTGCCAGTGTGGCTCGCCGTTCTCGTTGCCGTCTCCCATGAACAGAGCGTTGTAACGATGTGCAAGACTGTCGATGCGGACCCAGCACGCGAAAGTTAATGCCTGAAACTCGCCGTCGACCCGAGTTCGGACACGTGCACCGGTTCGTTCAAAGTTCAGGCCCGCTGAGTGGATGCCGAATCGCCCAGCTGACTGTTCGACGGGCCCCACCAGTAGCCCATCAGCTTCAGGGCCGGAAGCTGCGGCGTTGGCGACGGCGCGGCCACTCACGCCCGCGGCGATCGGGTAGTAGGCGATCAGACGATCGTCCGTTCGCAGTTGCTGTGAGTGGCCCTGTCAGCGAGCAAGTAGCTTCTCGTCTGCCTCCCGCCGCTGCAGAGACAGCTCAGAGAAGGTGCTCAATCCACCTGCCAGATCGGTAGTTGCAGGAGAGCCGGCCAGCAATTCGCCTTCACCGGTGAGTAGATGACGTCCATCGTGCATACCGCCGCGAAGTTCGACTTCACCATCGATGACTTCGACGCGAGCGTTTCCGGAATCGACCTCGACGGCGAACTCAGTTCCCAGATCGATGATCTCAGAGTCGGCAGCTTTCATTGAAAACCCTCGGGCCGCGGGAGGCACACTCGATCGCAGTCGTCCGCGTTTCACGCGAACCGACCAGTCTGATTCGATCTCGAGTTGAGCCGGTCCCTCAACGATGAGCGTCGCTCCGCAGAAGAAGTCGATTTCGGCAAGCCCGGTATCGAATGCGAGCAATCCGTTGGGCAGGACATTCCCTTCGAGATGCCGCCTTGCGTCGTCGGGCCACGTCAGGCCAACTGCGCGTCTCAGTGTTGCATGCCCGGCGATGCGGGATTTATTCGCCCCGTCCTGAGACTGCTCGGTGATCGCGATCGGTTTCGCTTCGGACGGCTTGTGAGACCGGCCTGCCCAGAATGCGAATCCGTTAACGATGATCAGAACGGTGGCAGCCACCGCGAACTGTCTCGCTGGTGCTGGAGTCCAGGCTTTAGCCTGCCCTGTTGTAGTCCAGCCTTCAGGCTGCGAAGCACGCGACGACAGACTGAAGCCTGTACTCCAACTGTCCGAGTCGGGCATCTGCGACTCAGTGGCGATTTCGCCCAGCGATTCACACAGGCCGACAGCTTTCAGGTACGCATCACGAACCTCAGCGTCGTGCTCGAGAGCGTCCTGCAGACGTTCAAAGTCCTCTGGCGACATTGTCTCGTCGATCGCCTGAAAGATCAGGTCTCGGATTCTGTCATCCATTTCCTGTCTCCCCTGCGAGTCTGCGTTCGACACATTCGAGCAGTACAACTCGAAGCGAATTAACCCGACAGTAAAGACGACGAGCTTCCTGTCCTGTTTCCCTGGCAATGTGAGCAATCGACTCGCCTGGCGAGTGGACACTCAGCACAAGCCGCTGCTGAGTGACGGGCATCTTCTACAGGCAGGCTTCTACAGCCCGTCGCTCGTTCTCACGACGATCGAGCGATTCCGTCGCAGCGCGAGCAAGCTGTTCGACGACTTCCTCGCGAAACACGAGTCGGTTGCGCGCGTTGTCCCGCTGTCATCTCAGCGTCTTGAAGCGAGCGATGACGCAGGCTCAGCGAACGAACTTGTCGGATGCCGAATCTGCATCGGCTGGCTGGGAGTCGTCGAACTTATTCCAGCACTCCAGAGCCGTTTCCTGCATCACGTCTTCAACACCGTCGCGAGACGGCAGCAACGATCTGACGAAACGGCGAATCGCATGGTCGCGCCGGGCGAGCAGGCTCACGAATTCCGCATATCGCGCATCGCGACTGAGGGTTTCAAACGGTTCTGATGGCGGAGTGTCGTTCAACTTTGCGATCCCGTGTTGCAACAGTGGATCCACGCAGTAATTCCAGTTCCGGTTTGATTTCCCAGGAAATTCCGCGAAATCATGGAAAGAATCGTTTCTGGTGTCTTTGGTCGCGAATGATCGCCTCGCACTTGATCTTTCCTACTCTGGTAGTAGGCTTGTTTCCTAATCAGGTAGGAGTGCGTCGAAAAGCGAGCCGCCATGAGTCGCAAACATCACCTTGCTGAGCTGCAGATGGCGATAATGCAGGTGCTCTGGGATTGCGACGAAGCGACTGTTGCTCAGGTTCGAGAAGCACTCGCGCCCTCGCGGCGGCTGGCCTACACGACGGTTGGTACGATGCTCACCAAACTGGAGCAGAACGGGCAGGTGACTCACCGTTCGGACGGGCGGGTCAACATTTACCGACCGGCGATCGCCCAGGAAAAGGTCAAGCGATCGATGCTGACCGACCTGACTCAGAGGCTGTTTTCCGGCAGCGTGCCGGATCTTGTCTGCCATCTGCTGGATGGCTGCGAGGTGACTCGCGAGGAGCTGGACGAGTTGCGAGAACTGATCCGCGAAAAAGAGGAGAAACTCGACGGAGCCAGCTAAGTGCTGTTGCGCGTCTGCGTTGTATCTGAAAGCTGTCACGGGGTTTCGTAGAAGTCTCTAAGAGTCGTGCGTGGTTTTCGAATCTGAATCGACAGAGAGAGCAGACAAATCGACGGCCTGTGTTGATCCATTGGGTGTCGGAAACGAGGTTGGCCATGGCCGGTAAAAAACTACGGTTCTGGGCTGTTGCGGCAATAGTTCTTATTGCTGGGGCGAACCTTGCGTGGGCGCTGGGTCTTCAGTTGGGGCAGTCAGCGGAAGCACTCGAACTTAAGTACGATGTTGATTGTGTCGTCCACAAAAGTGGTCGCGCGACAGTGAACCTGACGGTCGCCGAGCAGGGGCGAATCAAGCCGATTTATGATGTGCAGCTCGCGATTCCCAGTGATGACGGATCCGGGCACTTCGACCTGCTGCTTTCGATGGCGACTGAAAACGTCGACGGCAAGCTGCGATCAAGGGT
>JAPOLP010000573.1 GCA_029977045.1 Planctomycetota bacterium | reverse complement strand
GGATCAAACCCGGAAGCACCAGTGATGCCGTCGTCGGCCCGATCGATCTGTACCCAACGCTGCTCGGCCTGCTGGACATCAAGAAGCCGAAGGAGCAGGTCTTCGACGGCGCCAGTTACGCGAGCCTGCTGCTCGGCCAGGGCGGTTTTCAGCGTGAAGGATTCTTCAACTACCACCCGCACGCCGGAGCGAACCGGGCCGGCGGTGTCTGGGTGCGAAGCGGTGACTTCAAGCTGCTGCGCTGGTTCGGCAACCCGAACACGTACGAGCTGTACAACCTGCGGGACGACTTGAGCGAATCAACGAACCTCGCCGAACAGCAGCCAGAACGTGTCCGACAGCTCGACGCTCTGATCGACGGTTTCCTGAAACAGACTGGCGCCACCTACCCGCGTCCCAACCCCGCGTTCAAAGGTCCAACCGCGAAGACGCCCGTTGCCGCACTCGACGCCTGGAAACAACGCGGCTGCACGGCGAGCATAGCGGACGGTGTCCTGACCGTGACCGGAACAGGTAAACCCGGCTCCGTCTTCCTCGGCCACGCCTGCGGCCAGATGACCGGACCGGCGACAGTCAAACTCCGAATTCGCACCCAAACCGGCGGCCCCGCCCGCATCGACCTCCTGCCCGCCGGCGCTAGCGACCAGGACAACGTCATCAGCACGCCCTTCGAGATCAATCCCGGCGACTGGCAGAACATCACCGTCGAGCTGACTCACAAAGCCCGCCTCGGCGTCCTCCGCCTCTACCTCCCCACAAGCAGCACGTCCCCCATCGAACTCGACCAGATCAACATTGAACCCCAGACCGGTCGAGCCGAAAAATGGGCATTCTGATTCCCTGTCTCACAACAAGGGTGGCACGCCCTGAGGTACGAAGGGCGTGGTCAAATTCGACGACCAATGGCTCTCGGCTTGCATATCGACTTATGCCGATCGAACCACGCCCATCGGCGAGCCTCTGGGCGTGCCACCCCGGTGTTCGGAAATAGCGTCCTTCACCCACGTGGGTGGCAGCGTTCGTGGATGGCTTTGAGACGGCTGTGTTCGACGTGCGTGTAGATCTGCGTCGTCGAGATGCTGGCATGGCCGAGCATTTCCTGAAGGGCTCGAATCTCGGCGCCGCCGGCCAGCATGTGTGTCGCGAAGCTGTGACGCAGCGTGTGTGGGCTGACTTCTGAGCCGCAGCCGGCGCGCACGGCGTACTTCTTCACGAGCTTCCAGATCGCGATCCGCGAGACTTCACCGCCTCGCCCGTTAACGAACAGCCAGGGCGAGTCGCCCTCGCCGACGATGTGGCACCGCTCGCCTTCGATCCACGCTTCAACAGCCGACACGGCGACCGGGTTGAGACCGACGATGCGTTCCTTGTTGCCCTTTCCGAGGCACCGCGCGTAACGCTCGTCGAGGAAGACGTTGCTCAGTCGCAAACCGGAGACTTCCGAGGCCCGGCAACCGGTCGCGTACAACATGCAGAGAATCGCCCGGTCACGTAGCGGGAAGCGGTCGTCGCGCGTCGGAGCGTTCAGCAGACGCTCGACAGCAGCCGGGCTGAGCACTTTCGGCAGGTGCTGCCACAGCTTTGGCGAGCTGAGATTGTCGGCGACTGACTTCTCGATCAGCGCTTCGAGCACGAAGTAGCGGAACAGCATCTTAATCGCGACCAGATGCCTCGCGACCGTCGTCGCGGCCAGGTCGCGGTCCCGCAGTTCGTGGATGTAGGCCGTCAGCGTCTGCAGTGTGATCTCGTTGGGATTCGCCGGCCCGTGATCCTCGTACCAGCCGCCGAACTGCCGCAGGTCGGACTCGTAAGCCCGAATTGAATTCCGCGCGAGCCCGCACTCCGCTTCCAGATAGTTCTGGAACGGCACCAGGTTGCTGAGAATCGGATTCGGACGCTTCGGCGCGACAGCTGAAGTGCTCCGGGGACGACGGCGAACGGGCATGTCTCAGGCATCGGCACATCGGCGGTTTGAGCTGCAGGTGGCCAGGTTTCGCCGGAATAACCGCCCGGATGCCAGTCTGTCCCGCGCTGTACCTGCACCATCCCTCTGGGAGGGTCGCGGTCTCAGCCGCAGGGAGGGCCTGCGCCGATTCGGGAGTTCGTTCTATCCAGCGTGAATCCCTCCCCGGCTGCTCGCACCTCGCAGCCAACCCCAGAGGGAGGGTGAAGCAGTGACGAACGGGTGGCTGGGGTCGAGCTTGCGAGCCCCCAGCGATAGACCGGAGACCTGCTGGGGGCTCGTCGCTCGTGCCTCGCTCCTCGACCCCAGCCACCCGACGTTCAGCGCCGCATTTCGTGCGGCCTACTGAATACCCATGGGCTGAAGAGGGCAGCGGGCGGCGATGAAGGACTGTTCCGGTTCGTCTTCGCGAAACTGGACTTTGACGGTTTTCCGTTTTCCGAAGCCGGAAACGTCGGTGACCGTGCCCATACCTCGCTGCGGGTGCTTAACCCGCATTCCGACGGCGAAGGACTGCGGGATGGCGGCCTCAACATTCGAACCACTCAAGAGCGAGGCGCCGGTCGTCAGCAGCGGCTTGTTGCCGCCTGCGGCGAGTGCTTCGCGGAGTCGCTGCTTGTGGTCAGGTTCAGTGGGGCCGGCAGACTCGACTCTCTTTTGCGTCGGTTCGCCAAACGGATCATTCGGATCAACCGTGTCAAATTCCGTCTCCCGCAGAAACGTGCTGGTGATCGTCGTTCGCGGAGTGCCGCGTTCGGCCCGCACCTGAGCGGTCGTCAGGAAGAGCTGTCGCATGGCTCGGGTCATCGCGACGAAGAGCAGCCGGCGTTCTTCCTCAAGCTGCTTCGGATCGTCCGACTTGATCGATCGCTCGTGCGGGATCAGGCCGTGCTCGACACCGACAACGAACGCGGTCGGGAATTCGAGTCCCTTCGCCGCGTGCATCGTCATCAGCGTGACCTTGCCGGCGTCGGCTTCGAGGGCGTCGCCTTCGTTGACCAGGGCCGTTGTTTCGAGGAAGCCGCTGACGGACGGGTCGTCCGCGTTCAGCTCGTCGTACTGAGCGGCAGCGTTGATGAGTTCCTCGACGTTCGCCTTCTTCTCGATCGCCTGCTCGGACGGATTCGCTGCCCAGGTGCGGGCGTAAAACGTCTTCTCAACAATCGCTTTCAGCAGGTCGCTGACGCTGCCGTACGCGGAGAGCGTCAGGCCGCTCATCATGCTGGCAAAGAACCGCAGCTTTGGGCGAGCGGTCTTCGAGAGACCGGGAATCTTCTCGCCTTCCTTCGCGGCTTCCATCGGCGTCAGGCCGTGCTCGGCGGCGTAGTCGAGAATCTTCTTCTGCGTCGCAGCTCCAAGTCCGCGAGCCGGCTTGTTGACGACACGCTGAAAGGCGACCTGATCGGCGGGGTTTTCGATCAGCCGCAGGTAGCAGAGCAGGTCCTTGATCTCGGCGCGTTCGTAAAACGCGAGGCCTGCCGCAACCTGAAACGGTATCCGCGCCCGCGTGAAAGCGCGTTCGAGTTCCCGCGACATCGAGTTGACGCGGTAGAAGATCGCGAAGTCCGACCAGCTCCCGCCGCTGCGGCTGCGTGACTCACGGATCGTGTTGACGATCCCGTCAGCTTCCTGAGTCGCGTCGAGGAACTTCAGCAGACGGACCGGCTCGCCATCTTCACCATCGCTGAGCAGCGACTTGGCCTTCCTCATTCGGTTATGCGAGATCAGTCGGTCGGCTGACTTCAGGATGAGCTTCGTGCTGCGGAAATTGTGTTCGAGCCGGACGAGCGTCGCGTTGGGGTAGTCGCGTTCAAAGTTGAGGATGTTCTCGATGCTCGCGCCTCGCCACGCATAGATCGACTGGTCAGGATCGCCGGTGACACAGACGTTTGGCGTGTCGATCGAGAGGGCTCGAACGAGTTCGTACTGAGCGGCGTTCGTGTCCTGGTACTCGTCGACGAGCAGGAAGCGGATCCAGCGGTCATAGTCGGCTCGCAGGTCGGGGTTCTCGCGGAACAGCCGCACAACGTGCAGCAGCAGGTCGTCGAAGTCGACGGCGTTGCATTCGAGCAGCGTGCTCTGATAACGCGGATAAACCTGCGCGACGATCTGGTCGAACGGCTCGCCGATGTACGAGTCGAGTGACCGGGCGAACTCGTCCGGCCCGACCATCGAGTTCTTGATGCGGCTGATCCGGGCTCCGATCTTCGCTGGGGCGGCGCGGATCGCGTCGACGTCGATTTCGCCGAGAACCCGGCGGACAACCTGCAGCTGGTCGGACTTGTCGAAGATGACGAAGTTCGATTCGAGCCCGATGTACTGCCCGCGGCGGCGGAGCACGTTCGCACAGAAACGGTGAAACGTCGTCACCCAGACTCGCGTGCCAGGCAGCAGAGCGTCGACACGCTCCTGCATCTCGCGGGCAGCTCGATTGGTAAACGTGATCGCCAGAATCGACGCCGGATCGACACCACGTTCGACAAGCCGGGCGATGCGCCGCGTAATAACACGCGTTTTGCCGGAACCCGGCCCGGCGAGCACCTGCAGTGGTCCTTCAAAGAAATCCACCGCCGCCTGCTGAGCGGTCGTCAGTCCGTCGAGATAAGACGCAGACACAGAAGCCATCCGTTGCCGTCAGTCAT
>JAPOLP010000108.1 GCA_029977045.1 Planctomycetota bacterium | reverse complement strand
TCCGTGGCTTCGGGCGTCAGAAAGGGCACAAGGAGCAGTATCGCGGGGCCGAGTACACGGTCGACTTTCTGCCGAAGGTAAAAATCGAAGTCGCCGTAGGTGACGACCGCGCTAAAGAAGTCATCGAGAAAATCATCGAGACGGCTAGGACCGGCCAGATTGGTGACGGGAAGATCTTCGTGACCGACCTCGACGAAATGCTCCGCATCCGAACTGGCGAAGCCGGCGAAGCGGCGATCTAGTCGGCCTTAAACCGGACGCCGAAAACCGATCAATCGGAATACGTCAACGCCCATGCCGGAAGTCGCTCGTGACAGCGCCGGCAGACCAACAACAATCCAGCACCTGCCAGCGCAGATTCCGTCAGGAGAAT
The DNA here is from genome assembly GCA_029977045.1 of Planctomycetota bacterium. GTDB lineage: Bacteria > Planctomycetota > Planctomycetia > Planctomycetales > Planctomycetaceae > JAPOLP01. Next base: position 10,685 of record JAPOLP010000108.1, on the reverse strand, counting down.
CATCATGAAAAAGATCGAAGCTATCATCCGCCACTACAAGCTCGAAGAAGTCAAAAACGGCTTGAACGAGATCGGCATTCAGGGCATGACCGTTGCCGAAGTTCGCGGCTTCGGTCGTCAGCGTGGCCACAAAGAGGTCTACCGAGGTGCGGAGTACACCGTCGACTTTCTGCCGAAGGTGAAACTGGAAATCGTCGTCTCTGATGACGACGCCCCGCGAGCGATCGAGAAGATCACGGAAGTTGCCCGCACCGGAAACATCGGCGACGGCAAGATCTTCGTGACGCAACTGGCCGAAGTGATCCGCATCCGAACGGGCGAAACCGGCGGAGAAGCTCTGTAAGCAGTCCTTCCGGGCGCGGCATCACGGAAGCAGACGGTGCCTGCTGCATGGCGGAATCAATCGATCGCCTGAGACGAGGGCAGAGACTTGAGTGCTCTGCCCTCGTTGTTGCGCTTTCGAGCCGGTGGATGCCGCCACAGTAAGCCGTCGGCTTAGCGGCCACGCCATCAAGAACTTTCATCTCAACCACGCTGGACCGCCATGTCTGACGCGCCCGAGACATCTCCTGAACCGGCTCCGAAGAAGGAGACTCCGGCGGAGCGGATTCAGCGTCGGAAAGAATCGCTCAGACGAATCCGCGAACGGGCAGCAAAGCTGTTTGCGGAGGGGGCTCGCGGACTGCAGATTGCCTCACTGATTTCCGAACAGCTCGATCAGTTCTCCGCCAGCATCCTCGACGAAATCCTGACCGATTTCCCGGACTCGGATCGCCGCGAACTACTCGAAAACTCGGCAATGATTGCCGTCGGCGGTTCAGGCCGCGGCGAAGTTGCTCCGTACTCAGATGCTGATCTGATCTTCCTCTACCGGCCAAAGATCGCCGCACTCTTCAGCCAGTTTTCCAAACGTTTTGTGGCCGAGTTCTGGGACGCTGGCATCAAGCTCGGCCATCGAGTTCACACGGTCGATGACGCCGTCAAGCAGGCGATCGAAGATCCTCATCTCGCTTCCTCGCTGGTCCATATTCGACCGCTGTGGGGTGACGAGTCACTGGCCACCCTGCTGAGACATCGATCGCTGCGCCGCGTCATCCGTCGCCGGCTGAGGGCTTTTGTCGAAGACTGCGTCGCTGGTCGCGAAGAAGAACGCAGACAGCACGGCGCCACCGGCCAGCAACTGGAACCTGATGTCAAACGCTCTCTGGGCGGCCTGCGCGACGTTCACCTGCTGCAGTGGATTGCGTTTGCCTGGTACCAGACGTCGGACATCGGCACGCTCAGGAAACGCGACGTCCTGACTGCTGACGACGCCGCACGCCTCAACGCAGCTGTCGAATTCCTGACGCGAGTTCGCATCGACCTGCACCTTCATGCGGGACGCGGCAACGACGTTCTCTCAAAAGACGAACAACTGCGAATAGCGACCGCGCGATCGATCGAGCAGACCGCCGGACAGAAGCCAGTCGAACGATTCATGCAGGAGTACTTCACGCACAGCTCCGCGATCGCCGAGATCAGCAAACGATTCGTTGCCAGGCATCGCCCCAAATCACTCCTGGAAATCCTGCGGCGCAGCATCGTCTCTCCGAGGGTGAATCGGTATTTCATTCTCAATGGCGACGAACTCGACGTGCTGCCATCGCGACTGAGCCGCGTCTGCACAACGCTCGACGACATCGTCCGTATCTACCATTCCGCAGCTGTGTATCGCGTCTCGTTATCACCACGGCTGACCGAGCACATCAAGGTTGTCGCCAGCAAACTCGAACCAGACCCGTCGAGAGAGGCGGGCAAGCTGTTCATGGACATCCTGGGAACGGTCGGACGACTCAGCAGCACATTGCGGAGTATGCACGACACAGGCGTGCTCGAACTGGTCATCCCTGAATGGAAACGAGTTCGCTGCCTTCTGCAGTTCAATCAGTACCACCACTTCACGGTCGACGAACACACGCTGAAGTGCCTGGAAATCTGTGAGAGCTTTGTCGACGAGGACACACCGACTGGTGCCGCACTGCGGCGGATCAACTCTCCAGAGTTGCTGTTTCTCGCACTGCTGCTGCACGACGCAGGAAAGGGCTATGAAGAGGAGCACAGCGAGGTCGGGCGGCGTCTCGCGCTCAATATCTGCCCGCGGCTGGGACTCAGCGACGAACAGACCGACACGGTGGCGTTTCTCATCAAGGAGCATCTCGTCATGGCGGACCTCGCGTTCCGTCGAGATACAACAGACCAGCGGCTGGTCCTGACTTTCAGCCACGAACTCGGCACGGCAGAGCGTCTGCGAATGTTGTATGTGCTCACTGCAGCGGACGTCAGCGGCGTCGGACCGGGCGTCTGGAATCACTGGAAGTCCGAACTGCTGACGGATTTCTACAAACGCCTGATGCTGACACTCAGTGGCCAGCCACCGAAGTTTCACGAAGAAGAACGGCTGCGCGAGATCCGCGACCACGTTTACCGCTCGATCGTGCCGCTTGATCCGGAAGACACCGAAGTCGCGGAGTCGCTGAAGAACTGGGTTGACGAACAGCTCGACGGATTCCGCGCCAGCTATCTGCTGACAACCGACCCGTCACGAATTGCCGCGGACCTCGACACAATCCGCAGCCTGGAACCGGGCGAGATTCATATCGAAGGCCGCTACCTGCCGGATTCGGGCACGGTCGAATACCGGATCATTGCCGACGAGTCACACGAAGCCGGCTGCTTTCAGCTGATCACGGGAGTCCTGACCGCACGACACAACGAAATCCTGGGAGCTGACATCACCACCAGCCTGCAGGATGTCATCGTCGACGTCTTTCACGTCGTCGATCGCAACTTTAAAGGCGAAGTTCCCGCACACCGCATTGAAGAAGTCGCGACATCCATCCGCGACGCACTGGATCGCCGCGTAACTGTTGAAGAACTGTTCCACCGGCATCGCCGCTACATGGGAACGTCCGCCAACGAACCAGTCATGGAACTTCCGACGCGAGTTGACATCGATGACGGCTCGTCCGAGTACTGCACCGTCGTGTCTGTGTTTGCTCACGACCGGCCTGGGCTGCTTTACACGATTTCCCGCCGTCTGTTTGAACTCGGCCTATCGATCGAACTGGCACGAATTGCCACGCATTTCGATCAGGTCGTTGACGTCTTCTACGTGACCGATAACGACGGCAATAAGCTGCCAGCCGAGCAACGAACAGCGGTGCGAGACAGCCTGTATGAGGCTCTGCGTGTCTTTGAAGACAAAACACACGCCGAGTTTGTTTCCTGATTTCAGACCGCTCGACATGACGATTCAAACATCGCGTCTGCAGACAATCTGCCGCTCGAAATCAAGTCACTGACAATCGAAATGAACCCGTTGTCTTAAGGTCGCAAATTCTGTTTGAGGCGGGTTGCGTGCTCGATGCCCGCCGATACACTCCCGAGCCTTCAAGGATGGAGCCATCAAACCGGGTGCGTTTGAAATTGATTTCGTTTCGCCCCGCAGTAATACATCCGCACACGGAGGATGCACGTGGCTCGCGCTCTCGAACATTACGAGTTTGATCTTTGCCAGGGCGACAAGCTGCTCATCGGCGATCTGATCCTCACGGTTCACGACCTCAGCGACGACGAGAGTTTCTTCCTGGTCGAATCGACGGTCGACAGCGATTGCGAGGTCGATAGCCCGCTCGCAGAGGTCGTCTGCGACTGATCCGCTCGGCGTCCCAGAGCATGCAGGGCAGCGTCGTTCGATGTGAACAGCCGACAGCGGGGCTGCTCGCGTCGCATCTGTTTGGCCACAGCCGTGAGCCAAAGCGGCTGTTTTGCTTGTGGCAGAACTCCCCCAGACAGCACGAACGAACTGCCTCTGGAATTCGTCCGCGGGCGACTTGTCGACGACCGATTGACTCTCTAAATTCCCGCTCCGCTCGCAAGCCCAGGTGGCGGAATTGGCAGACGCGCTAGGTTCAGGTCCTAGTGGGGTATTACTCCCCGTGGAGGTTCGAGTCCTCTCCTGGGCACCTTTTGACTCCGCAGTGAGTCGCAGCAATCCGATTTGCTTCGCATAACCCCTGATTCTGTCAGGGGTTTTTGCTTTTGTGCTCCGCAACATGCGGCAGAGTACGACGTCGGAATCTGCGTAGCTTTTACGTCGCTTTCGGTATTCGCTGCGTCGCCTTGTCCCGCTCGTGCGAAGTGCTCGTCAGTGACCTGCAGATAGTGCTTCGCGGCCACCGCTACCGTGCTGCCGATCCACTGACAGACAACGTGCAACGGGAACTGTTCCGCCAGTTCCGTTTCTCGTGTCGAACGCAGGTTCTGGAACAGCTTTGGCCACGGCTTCAGGCCAGCCCGTCCGATGATTCGTTCCAGTTGCGTCCGAAGGTTTGAGTTCTGGCCCCGGTACATCGTGATGATGAACTCGGTTCCCGGTTCCGCTTCGTCAAACACCTGCTCCAGGTACGATCGCAGCTCTGGAAAGATTGGAACCAGACGCGACTCGCCGCCGGAAGATGTTCCGTCTTCGGACTGTGAACGAGCATCCGGCCACTCTGCCAGTCAATATCGCTCCACCTCAGCAGCAAATGCTCGGACGGGCAACTGCGGCAGCCCATGAAAAACGAACAGAGGTGGGTGATACTTTTCTTGCCCCACCTCGAAAGGTCTGAAGTTCATGAGCAAGCCGATCTCTGAAGCAGTGTGCGACGAGTCTGGTCGCGGAAAGCAGCGATTTTACACGGACGAACTCCGACGGGACGTTGTCCGGCTGATTACCGAAGAAGGCTATTCAATTCCGGCCGCCGCGAAGTCCTGTGGCGTGAGTGATCAGACAGTGCGCAACTGGCACAGGAAGCTGCGTCGTACTTCCCGAGCGAAAGATGCCGGTAGTCAGTTGCGACGGGTTTCCCGGTCCGAACAGCTCGCCCGGGATCAGCAACTGTGTCGTGCTGTAACCGAGCACGTCGGCCTCGATGGCGAATTCGCCACGCAGCGGGCTGCGATAGAAGAGTTAATCCTCGACGTGGCCGTTGATGTGTCGACACTCGACTCCATCCCACTGCCAGGACGCGACGGGCAGTCCGCGTCCGCGACTGGCTGCCATTTCCCGACTGACCGGAATCCAGTTTCGCAGCGGTGTGACTTCTCGCTTCCTGCTGCCGCTCTGCTCGCTGGCACGCAACGCCGAGGATGCGTCGTATCGCGAGCCAGTGAGGAGAGAAACACGAACCAGTCGTGCTCACGCGGCGGAACCTGTTTGAGACCCCGCTGTGTCATCAGATACGCGAGCAGATCGCTGAGCGGCCCGAACTCTGGAAACCGCTTCAGACAGCGGGCTGTGACCAGCGTCTCCGGCCACTGGTCCGCCATCGACCGCGGCACGTCCTGCGACACGACTGTAAACAGAACGTCAAACGCTGAACCTGCTGCTTCGGCGTCGCCAGCTTCCAGGCTCAACAGCGGCAACAATGCAACCTTTGATCGCTGTTGAAAGCCGTCTGCAGATGTCTCAACTGCAGCGACGCGGTCGCGCAACTCGGCGATGCGGCCCTTCTCGACCGCCACATCGAGCAGGTCAAACATCGGCGAGACCAGCTCGCCGCCGGTATGGGGATCCGATGGCGCGACTCCATCGATCGGGGCTGGCCACGTCTGCGAGAACTCGCCGCTGAGCCGGAAACCTGAATGCCGACGTCCCGGCAGTACCCACTCGGCAAGAAACTCGAACCGCTCGTCAGCATCGAGTAACGCCGCCTGGCGACGAATGGCAGCCACGTTGTCCGCGAGAACCTGTGTCCCGAAGACTTCTTCAGCGACCTCTGTGTCGAGCGGTCCGACGGCTTTCAGTTCGGTCGGTGAATGCAGCCAGGTCAGAGCGTAACAGCACACGAGTCTCAGCAGATACCAGCGATACATCGGTTCGCGGCAGTCCAGCACGCCACTCATCAGACTTTCGCTCCCTGCTTGATGGCAGTCGTGGTGCGCAGCATTCTCACGCAGCGCAACGGTTGTGGATCAGATGGGCGAGCCGGCAGGCGGACAGCTTGAACGACTCAGCTAACGAAAGCCAGAGGGTGCTCTGGCTATTCCGGGGTGACCTGTGGCAAAGCGATCTGAAACTCTGCAACGACCGGTCGATGATCCGAGTGCAGCGACCAGAGATGCTGACAGCGTTTCCATTGGATCTGACGGTTGCCCCAGAGTTGGTCGAGCTTCATCAGTGGCAGGAAGACCGGCCAGGTCTCGCGAAAGCCTTCGCCGGATTCCTCGAACGCATTCGTTGCCTGCTGCTGGAGCCGGTCGGCCACTGCCGAATCAATCGGCGTGTTGAAGTCGCCTGCCAGAATGAGTGGCCTGTCTCCACGTCGTTCAAACAGCTCGCCCAGTTCTTCAAACCCCGGACGTCGAAACAGAGTCGGATTGGAAGTGAAGTCGACGACGGCAACCTGCAGTGGCTGGCCACGCACCAGAACATCAGCGACTCGCCAGCGGCACACCAGTCCGGCGCGATCGTGTTCGACCAGCGTTGCGTCGCCGCGAACCAGCAGCGTCATGCCGGAACTCAGCGGCAGCGGTGTGTATTCGGGACAGGCTGCTCGCCAGAAGTCCGGGGCCTGCCCGCGACCAATCGCCTCGGTCATCGTGACGATGTCGGCATCGAACTCCGCAATCTGCTTCGCGACGTCTTCGTAACCGAAGTCTCCGCGCGACACGTTCCAGAAGACGATTCGCAGGCTGTCATCCGGTGGCTCTGGCTGCTCGCCACGAAACGCCAGCCAGCCCCAGGCGACAAGCTGGATCACTCCACCGATACCAACGATGCGGGCAACGCGGCTCCACTTCAGTCGTCGCAATCGGAGCGCAACGAACAATGCCAGGACAATCAGCAGCGGTGGCGGAGTCGCATAGAAGATTGTTGCGGCGTACGGAATTCGGTCCCGGACAGTCAGGCGAATCGCCGTCGCAAGGATCCAGCTGGCCAGCGGGCAGACAGTCAAAAGAAGAAACGCAACTCGCGCTGGCAACGACGCACGCTTATCGGCAGCGTCGGCTTCGTTCTCTGCAGCGAGTTCATCCGCGTCCGACAAGTGCCCACCCTTTCAACCAGAATGCCTGAGTCGCGTGCAGCCGAGTGCCACTGACTTTCCGACTCGATTCGTCCACAGTCGTTTGTTTCCCGCGAAAACCAGCCATTCCCGGCGCCTCAAAAACGAGACTGGCGTCTGGCACACGGCTTGCTTTCCACGTAATCGCGTCGGCTGGAAGTGTAGCCGAGGCGGCCTGTGTCGGGTCTGTCTCGGACGAGCGCCTATGCTTCCGGCCGACTCTTTTTTTCGTCGCAGACCGATCGCCACACAGCGGCCAACTGCCTTGCCGAACGCTCGATACTGAAGTCTCGCTGGACTCGCAATGCCGCTTCGCCAGCCAGCCGCTGCCTTAAGTCCGAGTGATCCAGCAACCGCTCAATCGCCGAGGCTGTTGCAGGTGGATCATCTGCCGGGACGAGCAGGCCGCTGACTCCGTCGTCCAGGATTTCCCGCGTTCCGCCGACGCCCGTCGCCACGATTGGCAGTTGCAGAGACGCCGCTTCCAGCAGAACCCGGCCCAGTGGTTCCTGTCGTGCTCCGTGAACCAGCAGGTCGGACGCGAGCATGAGATCGGCAACGTCGTGTCGATATCCGAGCCGGTGTGTCGTCACTGCTGGAACGGCCTGCTGAAACGTCGCGAAGACGTGCTGCTCGAAGTCGACGCTCTCCTGCTTCTGCGAGAACCGCTCGCCGACGATCAGCCAGTGCAGCGTCCTGCTGTTTGCCGCAATCAACTGAGCTGTCCTGGCCAGCGTGTCGAGCCCCTTGCGGAGTCCGATCTGTCCGACCGTCAACAGAACGTGCGCGTCGATCGGGATGCCGAGTTCAGCGCGGACTCGCTGCCGAGCCTCAGTTCGAGCCACGGAATCGATCGGCGGGGCAATCCCGTTGTGAATGATGCAACTTCGCTCGGCAGTCAGTCCCTGAGCGATGTGAAACTCGCGCGTCGCTTCCGACACGGCAACCAGTTGCGAGTTCTGATTGAGGTCGCGGACTGCCGCCTTGCTCAGCTTGAGAATGTCCCGCAGATGCGCCGTCGTCGGACAGGGCAGTTGCGAAGCCGCTGCGCCGTGCAGCCGTCCCATCGCCAGACTGTTCGCGTGCAGCACGTCTGGCCGCGCAGCCTCGACAGCGGTGATCAGTGATTCAATCTGCAACTCGCGCGAAGGTTGCGGCGATCGTTCTTCCTGCCATGCCGTGTGTGATTGTCGGGGTGGCTGGGGTCGAGTGCAGCGAGCCCCCAGTTCCAATTCTCCTGCTGGGGGCTCGCCGCGCTCGGCCCCAACCACCCGTTGTCTGCCCTGTGTTCCTTCAGCCGGTACGTGACGATCGAACGCAACAGTTTCGATCTTGAGAGCAGAGAGACGGTCCCAGACCGCTCCCCCGCGAGGACACATTGCGACAAGCTCCAGATCATTGGAACCTGGGTCCGCAAGCAGCCACTCGATGGCGGCGAACATCGAGTTTTCTCCGCCGTTGACCGTCGGGTACTCGAATGCGATCGCGACGCGCATCACAACGTCCGCCGGACGTGGCCGCGGAGATACACGTCCTGCTCGACCTGAGTGACGACACACGGATCGAGTTCCGGCTGCTGAGGAATCGTCTCAACGCCGAGTCCGCCGACCGGTGACACGGCGTCCCTGCCTCCGCAGAACTTCGGGGCGATGAAAACGTGAGCCTCGTCGACAAGCTGCCGATCGAACAGGCTGCCGAGCAGTCCGCCACCGCCTTCAACCAGCACGTTCGTCATCGATCGCCGACCGAGTTCCCGCAGCAGTTCAGCGAGATCGACGTGCTTCGGAGTGTCTCCGGCTGGCAGTCTCTGCACCTCAACACCTGCAGACGACAGCGCGTTGATGTTTTCAGCGGGGGCAGATTCAAGCGTCGCGACGATGACCGGAGTATCGCGAGCTGTTCTGATGAGCTGCGAATCGAGCAGCAGTTCGGCACGGGCATCCACGACAACACGCGTCGCTGTGCGCGGACCATCCGGGCGAGCGGTCAGCAGCGGATCGTCGGCCTTCGCTGTTCCACTGCCGACGATGATCGCGTCCATCCGGCCTCGCAGTTCATGCACGATCGCCCGCGACGCTTCGCACGAGATCCATTTTGAGCTGCCGGTTCGCGTCGCGATGCGGCCGTCGAGCGTCATCGCCCATTTTGCATGAACCCACGGGCGACCATTCTGCAGCAGCATCAGAAACGGAGCGTTCAGCAGCCGCACGTCGTCCTCAAGAACGCCAGCGAAAACGTCGAGTCCGGCGGCTTCCATCTGCCGCAGTCCGCCACCGTCGACGTGCGGCGAGGGATCACGCAATCCAACGACGACTCGCCGAACACCCGACGCGATGACCGCATCCGAACACGGTGGTGTCTTGCCGTGATGGCAGCACGGTTCGAGTGTCACAAGCAGCGTCGCGTTCCGAATCAGCTCTGCCCGCGCAGCTTCATCAGGATGCCGCCGCTCGAAATCACGGAACGCGTTGACCTCCGCGTGAGCCTCGCCGAACTGCTCGTGCCAGCCAGCCGCCAGTAGGCGGCGCTGCTCGTCGATCAACACCGCTCCGACTGCCGGGTTCGGTTCGACACGTCCGATCCCCCGTCGCGCAATCTCGATCGCGTAACGCATCGCGTCGGCATCGGAATCGAATTGAGCGGGTTCGAACATGGACTGATCAACTCTCTGCTTACGCGGGTTCCAGGATATGCAGCCGAGCTTCTTTGACGAACTCTTTGACCTTCGGTCGGTACTCCATCATGTGCGGAGCGACCAGGTGGGCTTCAAGTGCGTCAACAGACTCCCACTTTTCGACGACGGTGACGACATCCGGTCGGAACGGGATCTGAGCACCAATGCTGGTCTCGCAATCGACCGTCGGGCCGTACTCGATGCAGCCGTCTTCTGCCCGGACGAGCGGCACGATCTGGTGGAACTCCTGCAGAAACGCGTCTCGCGTGCCTGGGTTAAGGTGAATCTCAGCGACGACGATGACCATGCTGTCCCTTCCTGGTGAATTACCGAGTTACGGTGTTGGCTGAAAACGCCGGGAGTATACTCGCGTCCGACCGGCTGCCGAATCGAACCCGACTTCGGAACGAGCCAGCCACGCATGCCTTATTTGAAGAAGACTCCGCATGTCCGACCAGCTTCCACGCAGCACCAGCCGCGAACTCAACTTTGAAAACGGCAACGCGATCGGAATCAGCAATCGCTGGTTCAAGGGCCAGTACTGTTCGATCCTGACAAAGGCCGGAATCGTCGGCTGCGGCATTTACGACATGGAGACGCCAGCCGAATTCGGGCAGGCCATCGCGATCGCCAAAGGCACTCCGGAATGCCCGCTTGTCGAGCCGGAGGACCTCTTCGAGGCACGCATCGTCGCATGCACTCCAAAAGCGGCAGGCTTTGGAATCGAAGTCGGCATGTCAGGCCGCGAAGCAGTCGAGCTGATGCTGAGAGCGGAAGCCACTCTCGACTGACATGTGTCGCCGACGTCGTCGATCGCGGTCGATTCGTCAAAAAAAAGAATACAGCCGGGACGCCTCGATCAGGCATCCCGGCTGTTGGGTTTTCAGGTGGCGGCCTCGTCGTTGAGGCAGTCGCAGGCTTCT
>JAPOLP010000641.1 GCA_029977045.1 Planctomycetota bacterium | reverse complement strand
GGCGGCCTTCGCCTCCAGCGCCTCATGCTCGGGCGCGTTGCCGCGCACCCACCGACCCGCCGCGTAGCAATCGTCAATCTGGGCCGGCCTCCCCGCCACATCCGTCAGCCGGTAACTGATTCCCGCGACAACGAACCCGTGCTCCGCAAGCCAGCCAGCCGTACGCTCGGCACTCTTCTTATTGCCGTTCTTCCAGCCGCCGCCATGCACGAACACGACCGCAGGACGCGGCGTCGACGCATCATCGGGCAGATACAAATCGAGCTTCAGCGAGTATCCATCAGGCTTCGCGTACTCGATGTCGCGTACGATCTGAGTCTCGGCGTGACAGACTTGAGTCGAAAGCAGCAGCAGAACAACAGCAGCAGTGCGGATCACTGGAAACACTCCGAGAGATAAAGGCCAAGTGTGGCGAGCCAGTCTGGAGCGTTCAGCGGCAGCCCTGCAAGCAAACCCGTAGAACGGAATTCATTCCGTTCATCTGCACTGTTCAGACAGAAACGCCGGCACTGTGCAAACGGAATGAATTCCGTTCTACGATTCCTGATCCCGCGACGGACGGACACACTCTTCCAATCGATCTCTCAACACCGAGCACGCCATGACAACTCGCCGCGACGCACAACACGAGTCACACAGCAGCACGTTCACCAGACGCAGACTGCTTCAAACCATCAGCGCAGGTGCCGTGACCGGCTCGACGCTTTCATGGCTGAGCCCGACTCGTCTCATCGCGGCTGACGAGCAGGTCGATCCGCTCAATCGCTTCCCGCGGATGGTTCACGACTTCTTCGTCCGGCAGGTTCGGCTCAATGAGAGGCGCCATCTGCGGGCACTCGCACAACTGAAAACGAAGGCCGACGCGGAGGCCTACGTTCGGTCGGCACAGGAGCGGATTCGCCAATCGTTCGGGCCGGAGCCGGAGCGGACGCCACTGAATGCTCGCGTCACGAAAACCGTCGACCGCGATACTTACACGATTGAGAACGTCATCTTTGAAAGCCGACCGGGTTTCCCGGTGACGGCCAACCTGTACCTCCCGAAAGAGCGAGCCGGCCAGTTGCCGGCAGTTGTCGGAACGTGCGGGCATTCGACGAACGGGAAGGCCGAGACGGCTTATCAGTCATTCGCTCAGGGGCTCGCGCGGCTTGGGTACGCGTGCCTGATTTATGACCCCATCGGCCAGGGGGAGCGGCTGCAGTACGCTGATGAGAATCTCAAATCGAAGGTCGGCGTCGGGGTGCGTGAGCATCTGCACGCAGGCAACCAGCAGTTTCTGGTCGGCGAATTCTTTGGAGCCTGGCGAGCGTGGGACGGCGTCCGGGCACTCGACTACCTGCTGACTCGGCCGGAGATTGATCCCAACCAAATCGGCGTCACCGGCAACTCGGGCGGCGGCACGATGACCACCTGGCTGTGTGGCGTCGAACAACGCTGGGCGATGGCCGCTCCAAGTTGTTTCGTCACGACGTTCCGCCGCAATCTGGAAAACGAATTGCCGCAGGACACGGAACAGTGCCCGCCCGCCGTGCTGGCTCTCGGCCTCGACCACGCCGACTTCCTGGCGGCGATGGCTCCGAAGCCCGTGATCATCCTCGCGAAGGAACGCGACTACTTCGACGTGCGCGGCTCCGAAGAAACTTACGAGCGGCTGCGGAAGCTCTACCGGCTGCTCGGAGCGGAAGACAACGTTGCACTGTTCTACGGACCGACCGGACATGGTTATTCGCAGGAGAATCGCGAGGCCATGTTTTCGTGGTTCAACCGCGCGACCGGGATTCCGGCCAGCGGCGAAGGCGGCTTCAACGGCGTTCTGCGAGCAACCGGCGATGTCGCCTTTACAGCCGAACCGGAGATCACAATCGAAAAAGACGAAACACTGTGGTGCACGCCGAACGGCCAGGTCGCCGAGCTTCCGGGCACGAAGACCGTCTTCGATTTCACACGAGCCGCGTCAAAGCAGCTGGCGTCTCAGCGCAAATCACTGCGTGGCGAAGCGCTGCAGCAGGCGATCGTCGACGTCCTGAAGCTGCCGGCGAAACGCGGTGCGGCTCCCGATTACCGCAACTATCGACATCTCGAAGCGAAGGGCTACCCCGCGAAGTACGCGATGGCTTACGAGGTCGAAACAGAGTCTGGCATCGTAACAAGCGTTTACCGTTTGACCGAAGACCGCTGGCACTCGCGACCGCCTCGTGCCGGGAAAGGGGCGATTCTCTACGTCTCGCACCTCTCCGCCGATGCCGAACTGCGCGACGAGCCGCTGATCCGTGACGTCATCAAGGCCGAGCCAGACACCCCGTTCTTCGCCTGCGATGTGCGCGGCGTTGGAGAATCGCAGCCGAACACCTGCGACCCCGGCTCGTTCCACACGCCGTATGGCAGCGACTACTTTTACGCGAGCCACAGCCTGATGCTCGACCGCCCGTACGTGGGGCAGAAAACGCTCGACGTCCTGCGCGTTCTCGACTGGCTCGCCTCGATCGGACACACCGAAGTGCATCTCGTCGCGCGAGGCTGGGGAGCCCTGGCCGGCACGTTTGCTTCGGTGCTCAGCGATCAGGTGAAGCAGGTCACGCTCAGGAATGCACTGACAAGCTACAGCGAAATCGCCGAGGCCGAACACTACGACTGGCCACTGTCCCAACTCCCACCGAACATCCTCGCCAGCTTTGACCTTCCCGACTGCTACGCAGAGTTGAAGACGCAGGGACTAAAACGAATCGAATCCTGGGGACCAGACGTTTCGCGGTGACTCCTTCCTTATCTCGACGGATCGGACTTGAATTCACCACAGAGACACAGAGGTCACAGAGCAATAACTCTGAGGGAAGAGACTCTGTGATCTCTGTGCCTCTGTGGTTCAATCCCCACTCTGGATTGCCGCCCGACCTGGTCGTTGTGTGAGCCAACCATCTTCTCTTCCGAGGAATTGGTTCGAGTTGTTTGAACTCGACACCCCCGACGGAGTGCTGCAGCTCGTCGCAAATTTCAGATCAATTGCCCTCGGTCGGTGGACGATCCGGCGGTCACCGCAGAACCTTCTGATAGTGAGCGTCTCGAAACGAATCGCCCATTGCGGAACACACCGGCCCGGAAGCACGTTCGAGACTCCTTCTTGCCCTTTTTTCAGAATCGTCCAGCAAGGAACGACCATGACAACTCCGAATCAGAAGAACTGCCCCGACTGCACCTCAGACGTCACCCGTCGACGGTTTCTCACTCAGGTGGGCGCTGGTGCGTTTGCTCTTGGCGCCGCCCCGTTTCTGACGGGCAGCCGAGCCGCCCTGGCAGCTCCGACTGCAACCAGCGCGGCCGAGACCGCCGTCAAGCGTCTCTTCGAATCGTTGACCGAGAAGCAGTCGTCCGTCGTCTGCCTGCCGTTCGATCATGAACTGCGGAAAAGAATCAACGCAAACTGGCGGATCACCGAGGCGCGGATCAACTCGGACTTTCTGACGACCGATCAGGTCGGCATCGTCGACGAAATCATCAAGGGCGTGACCAGCGAAGAGGGCTACGACAAGCTGCAGAAGCAGATGAAAGCCGACGCCGGCGGCCTGCCAGGTTACTCGTTCGCGATCTTCGGCCAGCCGGGCACGGATCAGTTCGAGTTTGAGCTGACTGGCCGGCACCGGACTCTTCGAGCAGACGGCAACAGCGTTCCGGGTGCGGCGTTCGGCGGTCCGATCATTTACGGGCACGGTGTCGGCAAGCCGAGCCAGAACCTGTTCTTCAACCAGACCCAGCAGGTCAACAAGGTTTTCCAGGCACTCGATCCTGCTCAGGCGAAGAAGGCACTCGTCGACACATCCCCGGATGAAGACGCGGTCGCTCTGCAGGGAGCCGAAGGCAAGTTTCCCGGCCTGGCGGTTTCTGAAATGAGCGACGATCAGATCGAGCTGGTCGAGCAGACGGTCAAATCGCTGCTGGGCGTCTACCGCAAGGAAGACGTCGACGAAGCGATCGCCGTGCTGAAGCAGGGCGGCGGCCTGAAGAAGCTGCACATGGCGTACTACTCGGACAGCGACCTCGAAGGCGACAAGGTCTGGGACGTCTGGCGGATCGAAGGCCCGTCGTTCGTCTGGCACTTCCGCGGCGACCCGCACGTCCACGCCTACATCAACATCGGCCTGAAGGATCAGCAGGCCTGAGACTGCTGCGTCATCCGTGGTGATTGAACCAGCGCCGCGCGAGTCTGTCTCGCGCGGCGTTTTTCGTATTCCGATCTCCG
>JAPOLP010000695.1 GCA_029977045.1 Planctomycetota bacterium | reverse complement strand
GTTCCTTCATTGGCGATGTCCAGCGGGTCGAGCCCCAGCAGTTCGCAGGCTCCGCGAACGTCGGGCGTCAGCGGAATCGTTGCCTCGTCAATTGTCAGTGTGAGTTCGCAGGCCGCAGCCCACTCATGCAGAACCGCCGTCACGCCACCGCGAGTTGCGTCCCGCATCGCTCGCACCGGAATCGCCGCGTCACGCAGAGACTGCACGGGGCCACGCAGGCAGGCACAGTCGGTTTCCGGAGGCGGCGTCAAACCGAGTTGCTCGCGGGCCGCCAGAATCGCAATGCCATGTCGACCGATCGGCCCGCTGACGATTAACTCATCGCCAGGCTGCAGCGTCTCTGGTCCTGAGGACGCAGGATCGAGCACTCGTCCGATGCCGGTCGTGTTGAGAAACAATCCGTCAGCGGCTCCGCGAGGCACGACCTTCGTGTCACCGGTCACGACTTGAACCCCGGCTTCGATGGCCGCTGCGGCGACGCTGTCGAGCACGCGTTCCAGAACGCCGACCGGCAGTCCCTCTTCGATAATCAGCGAGAGAGTCAGCCACAGCGGTTCGGCTCCGGCCACGACGAGATCGTTGACGGTCCCGAAGACAGCCAGCCGCCCGATGTCGCCGCCCGGAAAAAACAGCGGCGACACAACAAAACTGTCCGTCGTGACCGCCAGTGGCCCGCCGACCTGCTGCAATAAAGCCGCGTCACCAGGCGGTCGAACGCCGTCTTCGGGATCTCGAAACCGAGGCAGAATACGGTCCTCGATCAACCGCCGCATCAGCCGCCCACCTTCGCCATGCGCGAGCGTGATCCGGTCCGCGTTTGCGTCAAGGGGAACAGGGCAGTGCAGTTGCCAGGTTTCGTTAGCCATGCCGAACTGAAGCAGAAAGTGTCAGTAGCGAGAGTCGCGGAGACTTTCGGCTCATTGCCGTTTGATTTGCAGTTCGTCCGAAACTGTGCGCGAGTTTCGCTACGAGAGATCTCGCCGACCGATTCACTTAGGAATGTGTCCGAAACAACTTCTCGGGTTTGATGTTCGGGTGCCACTGCCGGCTTGTCCGGCAGTGTCTGGTTAAGCCGTCGAAACACTGCTGGGCAAGCCAGCAGTGGCACCCACCAATGTCGGGAACTTGTTTCGGACACATTCCTTAATGACCGGCCAGCGATTGATACCGGAAGTAGGCGGCGCAGGCACCCTCGGACGAAACCATCGGCGCTCCCAGCGGTGACTCAGGAGTGCAGTGAGTTCCGAAAGCGGGGCAGTCGACCGGTTTCAGCCTCCCGCTCAGGACGTTGCCACTGCGGCACTCGTCATTGCTGCGTGAATCCGGACTCACCGCTTGCAGGCTGATGAGACCGGAGAACCGTTCGGCGGCGTCAAAGCGCTGAAACTCCGGTCGCAATCGGTAGCCGCCGCGCGGGATGACGCCGAGGCCTCGCCAGGGCGTGTCCGCGACGTCGTAAACCTGTCGCACAATGTCCTGGGATGCCTCGTTTCCGGATCGCTCAACGCTGCGAGCATACTGATTCGTCACTTCGGCCCGGCTTTCTTCGAGTTGCGTGACGCAGTCGAGGATTCCGCCGAGCAGATCGACGGGCTCGAACCCGGTGACAACGACCGGCGTTCGATGCCGCTGCACGAAGTCGTCGTATTCACCAAACCCCGTCACCGTGCAGACGTGCCCTGCGGCCAGGAAACCCTCGACACGGCAGTCGGGCGCTGACATCAGCGTTTCCATGGCCGGCAGAACGCGAACATGCGCGACCAGCAGGGTGAAGTTGTCGAGCCTCAGTTTCGCCGCCTGCAGAACTGCGAGCGCAGTTGCCGGAGCGGTTGTCTCGAACCCGACCGCGAAGAAAACGACCTGCCGCTCCGGCTCATTCTTCGCCAGCTCGACCGCGTCAAGCGGCGAGTAAACGATCCGAACATTGCCGCCGGAGCTGCGCACGTCCGCGAGGCTTCGCGTCGAACCCGGCACGCGCAGCATGTCACCGAAGCTGGCGACGACGATCTCCGGTCGCGACGCCAGCTCGACAGCGAAGTCAATCGCTTCGACCGGCGTCACGCAGACCGGGCAACCGGGGCCGTGAATCAGCTCGACAGTGCCTTCAAGTTCCGCCTCGATTCCGTAACGCAGCAGCGAGTGCGTCTGTCCGCCGCAGACCTCCATCAGCACGCGTGGCCGCGTGACCCGATCGCGAATGTCGTCGAGCAGCCGTCTCGCCAGCGCCGGATCGCGGAACTCGTCAAGAAACTTCACGACGCCGGCTCCTCGTCAGCGTCGAGTTCGCTCAGTCGCGCCAGATCGGCCAGCGTCCGCTGAGCTTCTGCCTCGTTGACCCGGCTGATCGCCATGCCAGCGTGAACGATGACGTACTCGCCCACCTCGGCGTCCGGAACGCAGGCCATGTGGCAGACGCGGCTCACTCCGTCGAACTCGACTTCCGCCTGAGCGAACGTCGCGTCGCGATTCAGCCAGCGGACGATGCGACCGGGGACTGCCAGACACATTTCAGACGCTCTCCTCTTTCTGTCCCAGCATCGCCAGCCCGATCGCCAGTTGCCCGGCAGCCAGCCCGCCATCATTCGGCGGGATACTCGCATGAAGTCCGACTTCGCAGGGATGGCCAGCCAGTTCCTCAAGGACTGATTCCGTCAGGAGCCTGTTCTGAAACACGCCGCCCGTCAACACGACCGGCAGCTCAAAGCGACGAACGACCTCCGCGATCACTTTCGCCAGCCCACGATGGAACTTCGCCGCCATCACACCTGCTGCCACACTCGAATGTAGATCGGCGAGCAGTTGCCGCAGCATCGGTCGCCAGTCGATTTCCAGCGGTGAGCCGTCGACGATTTCAACGTCGTACGCATCACGATTTGAGATCTCAGCCTCTGACTCAAGCAGCATTGCCGGCTGCCCCTCGTAGTCACTGTGTCTGAGTCCCAGGATCAAAGACGCAACACCATCAAATAGCCGCCCGGCACTGGTTGTCACCGGCGAGAGGCTGCCGCTGGCCAGAGCGATGACCTCGTCAGGTCGGAGTTCCAACCGGCGAACTTTGAGGAATTCCGACGCACTCTCTGCACCAACCGCTTCAGTTAGAAGAGCTGCTGCGATTCGCCACGGTTCCCGAATGGCTGCCTCACCCCCAGGCAGCCGGAACGGACGCAGATGACCAACGCGTTCAAAGCCACGCACCGTCGTCCGCAGAAACTCCCCGCCCCAGATCGAGCCGTTCGTCCCGTAGCCCGTTCCGTCAAACGCGACGCCCAGCACTTCGCGATCCAGCCAGTCGTTTTCGACCATTGCGGACACGACGTGAGCATGATGATGCTGAACGGCAATCGTGTGTCCGTACCGGACGGCCCACTGCGTCGTGAAATAGTCCGGATGCAGGTCATGGACGACCATGTCTGCCTGACAGAAATAAAGCTCTTCTAAGTAACCAACCTGCTTCGCAAACCGCTCGCGCGACTGCAGTGAGTCAAGTTCGCCGAGGTGCGGCGCGAGCACAGCCTGCTGACCATTAAACAGAGCGACGGCGTTCTTCTGCTGACCTCCCACCGCGAGGATCGCTGGTACCTGCTGACCGCCGTCCGCGATCTGCCGGGCCAGTCGGTCGATCGCCGGCAGCGGCAACGGGGCGAGGCCGCGGGCATTGCGAATCGTTACCACGCGATCCGCAATGACGCGGACGACGCTGTCATCAATCGGGCGAATGATCTCGCGGTTGTGATGCAGCCAGACGTCGGCAACTCCTGCAAGATCGCGTTCCGCAGCCTTTTGCTCGAATGCCAGGGGTTCGCCATCGACGTTTCCGCTTGTCACGACCAGCGGACGTCCGACTCGTTCGAGTAGCAGTCGGTGCAGCGGAGTTGTCGGGAGAAACAGCCCCAGTTCGCGCAGGCCTGGATTAATTCCGTCGCCGAGTCTGGTTCGTTGGTCGGTTAGAGCATCCAGC
>JAPOLP010001066.1 GCA_029977045.1 Planctomycetota bacterium | reverse complement strand
CAATCCAGATACCGGTCAGGATCGTCTGCTCGGGGATGTTGAGCGCGGTCTTTCCATAGGACAGAACGAAGACGCTGAAGATGTAGAACGAAGCGTTCTCGGCGAAGCGGGCTCCCATCGCCAGCAGCACGCTGCGCGGGTACTCGCGAAAGACTTCCAGAATCGGCAGTCTGCTGACGCCCTGATTGTGCTTTGTCTCGTCGAACAGCGGGCTCTCGAAGACCTGGAAGCGGATAAACATCCCGACTCCCAGCAGCAGAATGCCGAACAGAAACGGCACGCGCCAGCCCCAGCTGAGAAACTCCTCGGGCGGGAGCAGCTTGAAGATTGAGAAGACCGCCGTTGCCAGCAGCAGGCCTGCTGGAACGCCCATCTGGACGACGCTGCCGTACAGACCACGTTTTCCGGCGTGACCATGCTCGACCGCCATCAGGACCGCGCCGCCCCATTCGCCACCGACGCCGAGTCCCTGCACCAGTCGCAGCAGGATAAGCAGGATCGGAGCCGCGACGCCAATGGACTCATAAGTAGGGAGCAGGCCGATCAGAAACGTCGCGAGTCCCATCATCAGCAGCGTCGTGACCAGCATCGCCTTGCGGCCGACGCGGTCACCGAAGTGGCCGAAGATGACTCCGCCCAGAGGCCGCATGAAGAAGCCGAAGGCGAACGCCCCGTAGGACGACATCTGCGAGATGAACTGGTCCTCGGACGGAAAGAAGAGTTGTCCGAAGACCGTTGCCGCCGCCGTTCCGTACAGAAAGTAGTCGTACCACTCGATCATCGTCCCGACGAAGCTGGCCAGGACAACGCGACCGATACTGGACGGCTTGGCGTTTTCGGAACTGTCGGACACAGGCAGGATTCCTTGCGGGGCGTTTCGAGACAAACAGGCGAATTGCGAGTCTACGGCGACGGATTCAACGGAGCCACTCGCTGCGGTTGTGTCGTGCAGACAAGCGGCTTTGCCGATCGTTAACCAGCTCGCTTGCGGCTGTGGGGCGATCAACGATACTCCGGTGCTCCGGGATGGAATTGACGGAAAGTTTTCGGCTTCGCTGATGTCGGAACTTTCCGCGATGGATCAGAAAGAACGGATCAGAATGTCGCAGGATGCCCCTCCGAAGATTGTCGGTGTGCCGCGTGAGAGTTTTCCCGGCGAACGCCGCGTCGCTCTTGTGCCGGCGAACGTCGCCGCTCTGAAAAAAGCCGGGTTTGAAGTGCTCGTCGAGCGGGCCGCTGGCGTCCGGGCCGGTTATCGCGACGAGGAATACACATCCGCCGGCGCGGAACTGGCCGACAGCCGCGAAGTCATCTTCGAGCGAGCTGACGTCGTCCTGCAGGTTCGGGCGGCTGGAGCAAACCGGCACGCTGGTGCGGACGATCTCGGTCGAATCCGCCGAGGCCAGACGTTGATTGCGATGTGCGATCCGCTGGCTCAGGCAGGCATCATGCAGGAGATCGCCGGCCGCGGCGCGACGACGTTTGCTCTCGAACTCGTGCCGCGCATCACCCGGGCGCAGAGTATGGACGTGCTGTCGTCGCAGGCGTCGATCGGCGGGTACAAGGCCGTGCTGGCGGCGGCCGCCCAGCTACCCCGCATGTGTCCGATGATGATGACCGCCGCCGGCACGATCGCTCCGGCCCGATTCTTCATTCTGGGAGCCGGTGTCGCCGGTCTGCAGGCCATCGCGACCGCTCGCCGACTGGGAGCGGTTGTCTGGTCGTACGATGTCCGGCCCGCCGTGAAGGAAGAGGTGCAGAGCCTCGGCGCGAAGTTCCTCGAAATCGATCTCGTCGAATCCGAAGACGGCCAGTCCGGTGGCTACGCGAAGGAGATGGATGAGGAGTTTTATCGCAGGCAGCGCGAAGCGATGACGAAGCTGATCGCCGAAAGCGACGTCGTCATCACCACGGCCGCGATCCCCGGTCGAAAGGCTCCGGTGCTGGTTACCGAAGACATGGTCCGCGAGATGCCGGAAGGCTCGGTCATCATCGACATGGCTGCGGAAACCGGCGGCAACTGCGAAATCACCGAAGCGGGCGAGATCACCGTCAAACACGGCGTGACGATCGACGGGACGATCAACATCCCCGCGACCGTGCCGTACCACTCCAGCCAGACTTACAGCAAGAACGTAGTCACGTTCCTGCTGCACCTGCAGAAAGAAAACGCTCTCGACGCGGACTCCGACGACGAGATCGTGCAGGGAACGCTGGTGACTCGCGGTGGCGAAGTCGTCAATGGCCGAGTCCGGGAGATTCTGGGTCTTGAGCCTCTGGCTGCTTCCGAAGGTGTGGCGACCGAAAACAGCCCAGTTGAGGCGGCTCCTGAAGCGGGGTCGAGTCAGTCGGACTCGAACGCTTCCGAGGGGCCCGGTGACGAGCCGTCACCTGCACCCGAATCAGAAGGCTAAATGCCGATCTCTAACAGCTAAACGCTAT
>JAPOLP010000557.1 GCA_029977045.1 Planctomycetota bacterium | reverse complement strand
CGAGCAGATTGACCAGCCGCTCAACGTACGCATGATTCTGCATGGTGAGTCTCCTTCGGAACCATCGCAGGGAGGCGAAAGAGCGTAGTTGGCAGTCGCATCGCGTGCGAGTAACCAGCCTGCCGCGATGCACTGCGTGGCTGGCAGACTATCCGGGTGGCTGGGGTCGAGGAGCGAGGTACGAGCGACGAGCCCCCAGCGGTTGAAGTGGCTTTTAACGACACTAAGGACTGGGGGCTCGCTACGCTCGACCCCAGCCACCCAGTTTAGAAATCGACTCACAATGAATTTGCCACGTTACTTGGCGAGCGTTTTTCGACACTCATAGAATCCAAGGCTCCCGACTTTCCCTCCGCAGTCATCCCACCGACTTCCTCCACAGGCCGTTTCATGACGACCGATGCTGCACTGCCCGCCGGTGCTGAACTCGCCGCCTTCGACTTCGACCCGCGAACCCGCGTGATCTACGGAGCCGGTGTGCTTTCGCAGCTGGGCGAGCTGAGCCAGTCGTTCGGGAAGCGAGCGTTCCTCGTCACCGATAAAGGTCTCAAAGCCGCCGGGCACGAGGAGCACGCGCTGGCGTTTCTCCAGCAGGCTGGCGTCGAGGTCGTCTACTTCGACGACGTGCATCCCAACCCGACGACCGACGACGTTGAACGGGCGCTGCAGGTCGCCCGAGACGCGCAGGTCGATCTGATCATCGGGCTCGGCGGCGGCAGCAGCATGGACTGTGCGAAGGGCGTCAACTTCCTGCTGACCAACGGCGGCAAGATGGAGGACTACTGGGGCATCGGCAAGGCGGCCAAACCGATGTTGCCGATGATCGCCGTGCCGACAACCGCCGGGACCGGCAGCGAGGCTCAGTCGTTCGCTCTGATCGCGAACTCCGAAACGCACATGAAGATGGCGTGCGGCGACAAGAAGGCCGCGTGCTCGGTCGCGCTGCTCGACCCGGAACTGACCATCACGATGCCCAGTTCTGTGACGTCGGTCACCGGGATCGATCCCGTCAGCCACGCCGTCGAGACCTACGTCACCACGAAACGCAACGCGGTCTCGCAGCTCTACAGTCGGCAGGCGTGGAAGCTGTTGGCGACGGCGTTTCCGCAGGTGCTCGCCGAGCCGACGAATCTCGACGCTCGTGGCGGAATGCTCGTCGGGGCTCACTTTGCCGGAGCAGCGATCGAGAACTCGATGCTCGGAGCGACGCACGCGCTGGCGAATCCGCTGTCCGCTCATTTCAACCTGACGCACGGCATCGCGATCGGCGTCATGCTGCCGCACGTTGTCCGGTTCAACGCTCCGGTCGTCGGGCGGCTGTACGGCGACCTGGCGTCCGAGATCGGACTGTGCCGCAGCGATGATCCCGAGGCTCCCGAACGGCTGGCCGGCTACCTGCACGGGCTGGTGTCGAGCTGGGGGCTGCCGACCGATCTGCGAGCGTGCCACGTCTCCCGCGACCTGATTCCCACAATGGCTGCCGAAGCTGCGAAGCAGTGGACGGGAACGTTCAATCCGCGTCCCTGCACCGTTGACTCATTCCAGGAGTTGTACGAATGCGCGTTCGACGAGAATTCGACGAAGTAGACCGGCGGCAGTTTCTCAAACAATCCGGCGCGATGGCCGCAGGCATCGCCGCGAGTCTCGCTGGCAGTGGATCGCTTTCCGGTCTGACTTCAGCCGCCAGTGCGGCGAAGCAGCCTGCCGAAGCCGGCGCGACGGCCTGGCCTTCGTTCCGTAACGGCAACCAGTTGCAGGGCATTGCGGGCAGCACTCTGCCGAAGTCGCTCGAACTGCTGTGGAAGGTGCCGGTCGATGACGGCGTGACGGCAACAGCGGCGATCGTTGGCGATCACGTTTACGCCGGCACGTTTGGCGGCGAGCTGATCTGCCTCGACCGGAAGACCGGCGATCGAGTCTGGACGCACTTCTCGAAGGAGAAGAAGAAACCCAACGATTTCATCCCCGGCTTTCAGTCGTCACCGACGGTCACCGGCGATCTGGTGCTGATCGGCGACGAGGACGGCGTCTTTCACGCGGTCGATCGAGCAACCGGCAAGCTGCGTTGGAAGCACGAGACCTTCGCGGAAATCATCAGCTCGGCGGCGGTCGTCGGCGAGCGCATCATTTTCGGATCGTACGACGCGACGCTCTATTGCCTGAACGCCGCCGATGGAAAGGAACTCTGGAAGTTCGAGACCGCTGACCGGATCAACGGCTCTCCATCCATCGCTGGAACCATCACGTTCGTCACCGGCTGCGACACGCACCTGCGAGCAATCAATATCGAAACAGGCAAGGAAGAGTTCGACATGCCGCTCGAACGCTTCCTGATCGCCTCGCCAGCGGTCTTCGACGGGATGCTTTACGTCGGTTCGCACGAAAGCGAGTTCCTGGCGATCGAGATCGCGAAGCAGGAGATCGTCTGGAAGTTCAAGAACGAAAAGAGCGAACTCCCGATCCACTCGTCCGCCGCCGTAACTGCAGAGGTCGTCGTCTTCGGCGGCCAGGACAAGCAGCTTCACTGCCTGGAGCGGAAGACCGGCAAAGAGAAGTGGTCGTTCTCAACACGAGGCCAGATCAACAGCTCACCCGTCGTCGTAGACAACGACCGCGTCTTCTTCGGCTCGAACGACGGCAACCTCTACGAAGTCGGCCTCGCCGACGGCAAACAGCGCTGGAAAGAAAAACTCGGCCGCGCCGTCTCCGCGTCACCAGCCATCGGCGAAGGCTGCCTCGTCATCGGAGCAGAAGGCACCGAGGGCGAAATTCACTGCTTCGGTGCGAAGTAGTGCGACGTTGCTCCGACTCCACACAGCGAGGTCCGAGTGTCTCCGTGCGTGCTGCAACAGACTCTGAAGACGCCGGGTCAAACGGATTGCAGCGGTATGTCGCTCGAGAAGCGACTGAAATGAGTGGCGCATTCGAGGGCGTACTTGCCGTGTTTGTGACGATCGGCTGATAATCTTTGGCTTCGTCGCGCACGCTCGAATCTTTCATTCGCGACGCTGTTCGAGTTCGACTGTGGGAGACACGCTGTGACGTCTGATTTTTCTCTGCCGGCTGCTGATTCCGGACGCATTCTCGGGCGTCTGTCGCGGCGTGATGTGCTGAAGGTCGGGTCGCTGAGTGTCTCAACGGGGCTGCTGCCGGCGATGGGGGTTCAGGCGGCGCCGTCTGCCGCGGCGGATAAGCGGCATCCGGGGCGGGCTCAGTCCGTCATCTTCCTCTGGATGGGCGGCGGCGTTACGCAGCTTGAGTCGCTCGATCCAAAACCAGACGCACCAGAAGAAATCAGCGGAACCTGCGGAGCAATCGACACCGCGCTGCCTGGCGTTCACTTCAGCGAGACCTGTCCGAACCTGGCGCGTATCGCCAACGACCTTGCCGTGCTGCGGACGTTTTCGCACGACAGCAACGATCATCTGCTGAGCCAGGTCTACACACTGTCGGGCCGCAAGGTCACTCCGGCGCAGCTCTTCACCGAACCGAACATCGGAGCCATCGTCTCGAAGCTGTACGGGCCGCGAAACGGGTTGCCGGGTTACATCGCCGTGCCGGGAATCACTCGACCGGGACCGCCGCCGCATAACCTGTTCGTCGGTGGCTGGCTGGGGGCTGAGTACGCTCCGTTCTGTCTGGGCGGCCAGCCCGAGCAGCCGGACTTCACCGTTGGCGAGAAGGAGCCGAACCCGTCGCCGGAAGCTCACGAGGATCTCGTGCCGACGATTCTCGAAATGCCCGACGGCATCAGCGTCAGCCGCGTTGACCGACGTTCGTCGCTGCGGGGCCAGATTGAATCGGCACTGAAGGACTCAGAAGCCAATGGCCGGCTCTCCGCAATGGAAGGCCACTACTCGAGCGCGATGCGACTGCTGACTTCGGCAGGGATCCGCGACGCGTTCGACGTCAGCAAGGAAGACGTCGCAACTCGCGAAGCGTATGGCGAGACGAAGATCGGCGGTCGCTGCCTTATGGCTCGCCGCCTGGTCGAAGCCGGAGCCCGCTTCGTCATGGTCGATTACGGTTACGACCCGGACTACGGCAACCTGTGGGATAACCACAACGCTCCGTCGCAGAACTTCCCGCACATCTGCGAGATGGCCCGGCGCGGTTACCACGTCGCCGGAATGGATCGTGCCTTCGCCGGCCTGATCACGGATCTCAAGCAGCGCGGGCTGCTCGACTCAACGCTGGTCGTCTTCCTCACTGAGTTCGGTCGCACGCCGAAGATCAACAGCAACGGCGGTCGCGATCACTGGGGAGCGTGCGGCTCGCTGTTCTTCACCGGAGCCGGCACGCAGGTCGGCCAGGTCATCGGTCAGAGCGACAAGCACGCCGACTTCCCGGTCAGCCGCCACTACGGCCCCGCCGACGTCGCGGCTTCGATCTACGCCGCGATGGGTATCGACCACGAAGACCGAGTCTATGACCGCCAGAACCGCCCCGCCCCAATCCTCGATCACGGCTACCCGATTGAAGGGCTGCTGTAGGTCGGTCTCGCATTGGATGTCTGGGCTCGCAGGCAATTCGATTGACTCACTCAGGAATCGACGGACGCAGCGAGTTGGCATATTCGGAATCCTGCCACTCATTCAGCGAGTGAAATAGAGCGACGTCCTTGTCGCCAGATCGGGAATCCGGCTCTACGAGAGCAAAGATCAATCGCTTCCCATCCTCTGGACTT
>JAPOLP010001189.1 GCA_029977045.1 Planctomycetota bacterium | reverse complement strand
CGCCAAAGGCCAGTCCGCAATGCCGGCCGACCTGATCAAGCACCTGTCGGCCGCCGATCTGCGCGACCTCGTCGAGTACCTCTCACGCCAGAAGACCCCGCCACCAGAGGGCGAACATCGCTGATCTGCGGGTTTGGCAACACTGATTCGATCGGCAGCTTCAGAATGCCAATCTGGAGCATTGACTGGCTGAGTGCTTTCCGGGAAACCGACGCTTTGACACCCGTCCATTCGCATACTCGCCAGCGAGTTTCCAGCTATGCCTGACGCCGCTCCGTCCACCAGTAATCCTGCCGAGTCCCCGCGTGGCGGGCTGCTCATCACGCTGTGTACCTACAACGAGATCGAGAATCTTCCGAAGCTGATTCCCGAGATTCACGAGTTCGCTCCCGACGCACACGTGCTCGTTGTCGATGACAACTCGCCGGACGGTACCGGGACACTCGCCGACGAACTGGCCGCTCAGGACGAACGGATTCACGCAATTCATCGTCAGGGAAAACTCGGCCTGGGCACGGCGATCGTGGCTGGCTTCCGCTACGGCATCGAGCACGGTTACGAAACGCTGATCAATATGGATGCCGACTTCAGTCACCATCCGCGGCACATCCCGGCGCTGCGTGAGTGCCTGAACTCGTCTGACGTCGGCATTGGGTCGCGGTACGTTCCCGGCGGCGGAGTCGTCGGTTGGAACTGGAAGCGACACTTCATGAGCACGTCGATCAACCTCTACGCGCGCCTGCTGCTCGGCCTGCAGAATAAAGACAACAGTGGCAGCTTCCGCTGTTACCGAGTTTCCGATCTCGCGAAGCTCGACTTTGACCAGGTGCGCTCGCGCGGCTACTCGTTCCAGGAAGAGATTCTCTACATGTGCCGCCGCATCGGCTGCCGTCAGCTCGAAACTCCAATCACGTTCGAGGACCGCCGCTTCGGGACGTCGAAGATCAGCTGGAAAGAGTCGGTTTCCGCCCTGTGGGTCATCTTTCGCCTTGCCCTCGATCGCCTGATTCGCCGTCGCGTGACACTCTGAGATTGCTCAGGCAACGCCCCGACGCGTTTCCCGTCAGAGTACGTCTGTGCTACCAATGACTTCATCGACAGCCGACCGCCTCAAACCCGTGCTGACGAGCGGTTGAAAGGTGAAAGTAACTTCGGCAACGGCGGCAGGGACTTGTCTTCGTTGCCGTCTTGTCTTTTGTTATGAAGTTGCAGTCGCTCGGTTCGATCATGGAGGACGCGTTAAATGCTCGATCCATTGATTGCAGCGGCTGGCCTCGCTGAATTGTCACCAGAGGAAGAACGCGAATTCGCGTTGATTCTTTTCTGGTCCACATTGATCCCCGGGATCCTGTACTGCACTGCCGTCTTCGGGGTCTGTGTTTTCATCATTCGGAAGGACGTTGTCCGCGGAAGGTTGTCTCCGCGTTCGTGGATTGTCCTCCTTGGGTTGTCGTTTGTTGTGTTGAGAATCTGGCGAACTGTCTACTGGCCCTGATCCTTGTTGCGATTCCGTCGTCATTGCTGCCAATCTTACTCTGCAGTATTACCACGCCGAAGAGGACTACCGGCGGGCGCAGTCGGCGGT
>JAPOLP010000357.1 GCA_029977045.1 Planctomycetota bacterium | reverse complement strand
GGATTCTGCTTCTGCTCGCCGCCGACGAGATAAACCGGTCGCATGAAATTCGGCCTCCGTGCCGTGTTGAGTGCGCGTCCTGGAATTGTGAGTCGGGGTGGCCGGGGCTGGAGCGAGGAACGAGCGAAGCCCCGGTCGACCGGGAGCAACGTTTCCGGGGCTTCCTTCGCAGGCTCAGCCCAGCTCCGGTCACCCGATTGTGCCGTGCCCGGCGCGTTCCGCTTCCCTGTTGCCCGAGTCGCGCGGCGTTATAGTCGTGCCCGGATTTGCCCGACAAGATCACCTCGCCGGGGCAAGCCTTCCCTGTCGACACTCCCCTCTCGCGACCGAATCCGACACAGAAAGATCCGCCATGAGACTCGTATCGCGTGCGTTCTCCTTGCTTGCTGCTCTGGCCGTAGTGGCTTCGCAGCTCGTTCTGCCGACAAGTCGGGCTGCCGCGGCTGACGATGCCAAAGCGAAGCGGCCAAACATCCTCTTCATTTACACGGACGACCATTCGCACCGCACGGTGAGCTGCTATCCCGAGGCGTATGACTGGGTCGATACGCCGAACATTGATGCTCTGGCCGCTCGCGGCGTCCGGTTCGCTCACGCGTTTATCGGGACGTGGTGTATGCCGAGCCGGGCGACGCTGCTGACCGGGCATCACCAGTTCGGCGTCCAGTCGATGCGGATGTAAGGCGAGTACCCCGGCAGCGAGTACGACCCGCAGCAGTGCCGGTTCTGGCCGAGCGTTTTCCGGCGGAATGGTTACTCCACCTGCCAGATCGGGAAGTGGCACACCGGCACGGATACCGGAGCCAACCGCGACTGGGACCATCAGATTGTCTGGAACCGGCCGCGGTACCCGGCGAACTCGGGCAACTACTTTTACGATCAGTTGATCGAGACCAACGGCGGCCCGCCGAAGCTGACGAAGGGTTACTCGACCGACAACTACACCAACTGGGCGGAAGACTTCATTCGCGGTGAGAACCGCGACGAAGAGAAGCCCTGGTATCTGTGGGTCTGCTACGGAGCCGTGCACGGCCCGTTCACGCCGGCTCACCGCCACCGTGATACTTATCCGGGCGCGAAGGTGCCGGTGCCGAAAGACATCTACGCTCCGCGACCGGGCAAGCCGGACTGGCAGCAGAAGATCGGTTTCTGGGAACCGAACGCTGACGGCGTCCCGCATATGATCGGCGGTGCGTTTGGCGGCAAAACGGTCGAAGGTGCGAAGTCGATCCACGGCGACACGCTCGACGGCTGGGTCCGCATGTATCACCAGGGCGTCAAGGCTCTCGACGAATCCGTCGGTCGGCTGGTCTCGGCACTCAAGGAATCCGGGCAGTACGAAAACACGCTGATCGTCTTCACGTCGGATCAGGGGTTTGCCTGGGGGCAGCACGGCTTCTGCACGAAGCTTGCCCCGTACGACGCGACGATTCGTTCGCCGTTGATCGTCAGTATGCCGAGCCGCCTGCCGGAGGGCGTCACTGTCGAAGCTCCCGTCGCGGGCGTCGATCTGATCCCGACGTTCTTCTCGTTCGCCGGTCTCGATCTGCCGTGGGAAATGCACGGCCACGACCTGACTCCGATCCTGCAGAACCCGCAGACCGACTGGCCGCACCCGACGATGGTCACGTTCACCGCCCGCAAGTACGGAGCCGACACGAACCGCGTTCCGGACAACGACGAGGACTACTACCTGGCCGGCGTTCCCTGGTACGTGTCTCTGCGGCAGGGCAAATACAAATACATCCGGGCTCTGGTCGAAGGCGAAATCGAAGAGCTGTACGACATCTCCGCCGACCCGGAAGAACTGACGAACCTGGCCCTGCAGGACAGCCACGCCTCGACGCTGAAGCAGTACCGCGAAGGCACCATCGCCGAAATGCGCCGCACCGGCTGGAAGCTGGTCGACCACCTGCCGAAGATGCGAACGGAGAAGTAGATGCCGCTTAAGGAGTAGGCTGGATCGATCGCTGCGCGGCTTCGGCAGTCGCGTGGTCCTCCGTGGAAATGCTACTGGGGCATCTCACAGCCCGAGACCGTCTGCCCCTACAGCATCCAGATCAGCCGCGCCGGCGAGTCGCTCACCGTCTGCAGCGACGGACCGTTGGGCTTGCGCCCAATGGTCCCCGAGTCGTCATCAGCCGCCGAGCGGTTTTCCAGAGAATTGAGAACCTGACGCTAACGCGTGTCGGCTGACTTGCCACAACTCAGGGGGGACTTACGCCCTTCCGCTGCTTGCAACAGACCGGCGAGGGTGGTTGGTGAGAACCGGCCCTGCGGGGTTTGCTACGGCTTTTGTTTCCAGACTTTGATGTCGTCGATCTCGACGCCGTTGTCGAGGCAGCGGAAAACGAGGGTTGGCTTTTTGACGCCGAACGTTTCGTGCGAGGCTTTGAGTGGTTCTTTGCCTTCGATGCTGGCGGTGACGTGGGTTTGCCATGTGGTGACTCGCAGGGAGTACCACTTGCCTCGTTCAAACTCCGTCTTCTGTTCGGCCAGCGTTTTGTTGGGGTCGTCCTTCGGTTGGGCTTTGTCGATGTGCTTCAGGATCTTCCACGACTCCGGCGTCACGATGACGGAGAACAGGTGCCCCTTTTTCTTCAGCTCACCGGGAGCGGGATCGAAGCCGAAGTGGAAGCCCTTGCCGTCCTCGACGAATCGAAACCTCAGATCGTAGACCGCGTTCTTCGTTTCGACCGTGCGGCGCGCTGCGGCTGAGTGGTTCTGGTCGGGAATCTCACGTGCCCGCAGAACTCCGTCGGCAATCGTCCATTCCCCGGTGTTGACGTGCCATCCCTCGCCGAGTTCCTTGCGGTCGAACGAGTCGTCAACAGCCAGCTCACTGTTGGCAGGCGGCTCGCCAGCGATGGCAGAAGCAGTCAGCAAAAGACAGGCGGCGGTTGCGAGAAGTGATTTCATGGGAGGGCTTTCGGTGGTGTTGAGGGTGCGGTTTCGGGAGTGGCCGGTGACGGAAACTGACTGAGACGATTGATAACGAAACTCTGGCAGAGCGACATCTGCCAGGCTGCGATTCAGCTCCCGTCGCCGGTTCCGTTTTCACGCCTCAGTCATGTAGGGTGCGTCTTGACGCACCGCGCGTTTGCTCTGGCTCAGGTGGTGCGTCCAGACGCACCCTACGAGACAACGACTGCACGACCGATTTCTGAAACAGCTCACGAGGAATCTCCCCATGCTCGATCGACGCGACTTTCTGACGGCTGGTGGTGCGCTGCTGCTGAGTCCGCTGGCGGCTCTGGCGAATCAGGCTCCGGCTGCCAGGAAGCGGCTGGCCGTGGTGACAACGTTGTGGACGTATCGCACTCACGCCTGGCATATGGCCGAGCGGTTTCTGCACGGGTTTCCAAAGAACGGGCAGTGGCATCAGCCGAGGCTCGATGTCGTTTCCGCCTACGTTGATCAGCGACCAGAGGGAGACCTCAGTGCCGGACGGGCGGCGGAGAACGGGTTCGAGGTTTATGGATCGGTGGCGGAAGCGTTGCGTTGCGGGGGCGAGCGGCTGGCGGTTGACGCAGTGCTGCTGATCGGCGAGCACGGGGATTATCCGCTAAACGAATTCGGCCAGAAGCTGTACCCGCGGCATCGGTTGTTCAAGGAGATCACGGACGTCTTCCGAGCGGACGGGCGGTCCGTGCCGGTCTTTAATGACAAGCACCTGTCCTGGAGCTTCGACCTGGCAAAGGAAATGGTCGGGCTGTCGCGCGAGCTGAAGTTTCCGTTTCTCGCCGGGTCGTCACTGCCGGTCACCTGGCGAATGCCGTCGGTCGAGCTGCCGTACGACGCCGAACTCGAAGAGGGGCTCGTCGTCGCCTACGGCAGCAAGGACATCTACGACTTCCACGCCATCGAAACACTGCAGTGCATGATGGAACGTCGCAAAGGCGGCGAGGCCGGCATCGCCAGCGTGCTCGCTCTGGAAGGCGAAGAACTCTGGAAACGAGTGGGCTCGGGCGAGCTACCCAGCGGTGGCTGGGATCCGAAACTGTTTGAAGCCTGCCTGTCGCGCAGTCAGACGCTGAATCAGCCGGAATCGTTCAGCCATCGTTACCCGACGCCGGCTCAGATTCGCGAGTGGGGCAAGGAAGCTCGCGCGTACTTCTTCGAGTACGTCGATGGAACGCGCGGCACCGTCGTGATGCTCAACGGCGTTGTGCAGGACTTCAACTTCGCCGCCCGGATCAAGGGTCGCAAGCAGCCGCTCTCGACGATGTTCTACCTGCCGCCGAACCCGAACGTTGTCTACTCAGCCGCCCTGATGGACAACGCCGAGCAGATGTTCCTGACCGGCAAGGCCCCGTACCCCGTCGAACGCACGATGCTGACCAGCGGCATGGTCGAATCGGCTCTGCAGTCGCTGACGAAAAAACAGTCGCTGAAGACGCCGCATCTGGACGTCACCTATCGAGCGTCCCGCGACTCGACGTTCTGGAGACGGTAGAGCAGCAAGTCATAATCGCTGGTTGGACGCGGTACTGAGGGATGCGGCGCAGTCTGGTTTTCCGCTGCTTCAGAGCGCAGGACACTTGCGTCACCTCGCGGCTTTCCACCGTTGAATGTGAAATTTCCTGGGGCCGGTGTTCGCGCTGCGGCAATCCGGTTTCTTTCGGAAGCGGACACGGCGAATCCGGTCGAAATACCGAACTGGATGCCTGTCTCACTGGGAGGCTACGCTGACGGCGTTCGGAGACTCTGCTTCAGGTGGACTTCATGCCGCATGTGACCCTCGTCGCTCTGACTGGATTCCGGGTTCGAGAGCCGGAGATGCTCGAACTCGGCATGTCGCTTCCAGGGCTGACGGGCCGAGCGGACGCCGTGTCGCAGCTTCCGGCTCTTGGCATTCTGACTCTGGCCGGGGCAACAGTTAGTCCGTGGACGGTTAGTTGTCTCCATGCCGGCAATGATCTCAAAGCAACGCTCGACAAGGTCTGTCAGGAAGACCCGGATCTGGTCGGCATATCGGCACTGACCGCGTCGATTGAGGACGCCTATCAACTGTGCGATCGCCTGTGGCAACTCGGTATTCGCACGGTGCTCGGCGGCCTGCATGTTTCCGCCTGTCCTGACGAAGCTCTAAGCCACGCTGACTGCATCGTGATCGGTCGAGGAGAAACCGTCTGGCCCAGACTGCTCGATGACGCGAGTCGAGGGCAGCTGCAGCGTCGCTATACCGTCAGCAGAGAAGCCACGCCCGAATGGCCAATGCCTCGCTTCGATCTGCTCGCTCATACGCCACAGCGATTCACCCTGCAGACTCAAACCGGTTGCCCGTTGGCCTGTGGCTTCTGCGCCGCAAGCCGGCTTCTATCGAGCTTTCATGAGAAGCCGGCCGCATGCGTGCGCCGCGAACTGGCGGAAATCCAGAAGCTGGCTCCGCGCCCGCTGATTGAGCTGGCGGACGACAATACCTTCGCCGGAAACCGTGACCCGCACGAACTGCTGGAGATTCTGGAACAGAGCGGCGCTCGATGGTTTACCGAATGCGACTGGCGAATCGGCGAACGTCCCGATGTGCTGGCCCGCCTGGCTCGGGCCGGCTGCCAGCAGATACTGATTGGGATCGAGTCGCTCGTCTTTCGTTATCCCGGCATGGGCCAGAAACGGGCGGAACTCGACCGGATGCTGGACGCCGTGAGGGCCATCCAGTCGGCAGGCGTTGCCGTCAATGGCTGTTTCATTCTGGGAGCAGACGGCGAATCGGACAGTTCGCTCGATGCGCTGACGGAGTTTCTGCTCGACAGTCCGTTCGCCGAGATTCAGGTCACTCTGCAAACTCCCTTTCCCGGCACGGTGCTGCATCATCAACTGCAACGTGAGGGACGCCTGCTGCCTGACCGAGGCTGGTCCTCGTATTCTCTCTTTGATGTCACCTTCGTGCCCGACCGCATGACGGTGACTGAACTCGAAGCCGGATTCCGTCGAGTTCTGTCGCAGGTCTTCTCGGCGTCCGCTCACCAGCGGCGGACAGCGATACGACGACAGATCACCAGAACGGCTCACACCTGCCGACGGGACCGTCGCCTACAGACGGCGAACACGCCAGCCGATCAGATCTGTTTCAGTAAGTGAGACGACGATGGATGCCGACGCCGAACATGAGTCTGCCCTCGCTGATGTTTCAGCACCCGAGTCTGTGCCGCAACACGACGGCGGCGGCCAACTGCTTCCCCGGACGCTGCTGCGGTTTCTGGCTGGCGATCGGCAGGCCATTCTCGACATCGCCGACAGCATACGCCAACGCACCATCAAAAATTATTTCACCCGATGCCATCGACTTGGT
>JAPOLP010001076.1 GCA_029977045.1 Planctomycetota bacterium | reverse complement strand
GTGTTCTGATTGAAGGCTGTTCTGCAAGGCACGGTCGGTCGCGTTGATTCCGTCTTCGATGACCAGGCTGGCCGCTCCAGACTGACGCCCGGTTGACGTTCTGCTGGCGACGGTCAATCCTTTCCGCGTTCGTTCTTCCGTCCCGTTGTGGTAAGGCTCTTTTCGATGCAGACGTCAGCGCGTCGGGAATTCATCGATCCGCAGGTCCTCTCGAAGCTTTCGGGACTGCCTTTGCACGCTCGGTTTCCGATGCTTGGCAACGTTTCGGGACGGCATCGCAGTCCGATTCGCGGGTCGAGCATCGAGTTTGCCGAGTACCGCAAGTACGTTCCCGGCGACGATACGCGGCGGCTCGACTGGCGCGCGTACGGACGCAGCGACCGGTTCTACATCAAGGAATTTGAAGCTGACACGAATCTGCGTCTGTGCCTGGTTGTTGACACCAGTGGTTCGATGGGTTTCGGCGAGGGAGAACTGACGAAGTTCGACTATGCTCGCCGTCTCGCCGGAACGCTGGCGTGGCTGGCGGTTGGGCAGGGTGACGCCGCCGGCCTTTACTGTGCCGGACGCGGCATCGAAAAATTCATCCCGCCCAAACGCAACGCTGCTCATCTCAGAGCACTGCTGGACGAGCTGACTGCCTTCGAACCGGCTGGTGAAACCGGCCTGGTCGAAGCGCTGCACGAAGCTGCCGAACGGATTCCGCAGCGGGCGCTGGTTGTCGTCATCTCGGATTTGTTCCTGCCGCCTGCGGAACTCAGCAAGGCGTTCCAGCATCTGCGATTCCGGCGTCACGACGTTACGGTCTTCCACCTGCTCGATCAGCAGGAGATCGACTTCGCGTTCGATCGTCCGATTCGGTTTCTGGACATGGAAGGCGGCCACCATCTGATGGCGGATCCGAGTATCGTCGCGGCTCAGTACCGGAAGTCGCTGCAGACGTACCTGTCTGACATGCGGGGCGTGATCCGTGACGCCGCAGTCGACTACCACCGAGTTTCGCTGTCCGATGATTACTCAACGGTTCTCGCCAGGTTCCTGCTGGGCCGCACGCCGCGGACCAGGTAGCGGCTCGGAATCCGAAAAACTGGTCTTTGTGCGTTTTGTGAAGGCCGCTATAAGACCGCCCCTTCCGCGAGATCGTCTCCTGATTTCGCATCAATCATTTGCCTATCGGCACTCCAGCACAGGCTTTCGATTCCCCGATCGATCAAGTGCCGGATCTCGATCAGCGTCCGCTGAACCATCCCCTGACTTCCCCTCAATCATCACTCCGACTTTCGACACCAGTGCCATTCCCGCGGGCTGGCGTGTCGCGTCTGTTTTGTTCTGCGCCTGGCCGGGCAGAGCAGCTCGAAGAGGAGCCTGACATGTCGCTGTCACTTCGTTCGTTCGTGTGGTTTCTGGCGGGTTCGCTCGCAATCGTGAGCACCGGCTGTAACTCGGTTCCCGGTTCGTGGCACCGGCAGGCCGCACTTCGCAATCGCGAGCTGTACCAGCAGAACATGGCGGCGAATCAGGCCATCGCGACTTCCGAGCAGCAGAATGCTGATCTCAGGAAGCGGCTGGAACTTGCCAACGAACGTCTCTCTAACCTGAACAACGAGCGGACGCAGCTCAACCAGCGATACATCAGCCTGCGTGATCAGCTCGAAAAGATGCAGAATCCGCTCTCGCAGTCGACGAGCCAGAAGTTCGCCGATCTGGCGAAGCGGTTCCCCGGTTTCAACTTCGATCCGGAAACGGGCGTCAGCAAGTTTTCGTCCGATCTGCTGTTTGACTCTGGCAGCTCGAACATCAAACCGAACGGCGCGAAGTTGCTGGCGGAATTCGCTGCGATCATGAACGAGGGCGACGCTCAGCGGCTGAACATCCTGGTCGCCGGACACACCGACGATAAGCCGATCAAGAAGAGTTCGACCGCGCAGAAACACCCGACGAACTGGCACCTGTCGACCAACCGTGCCAACGAAGTGCTTGTTTCACTGCAGAAGTCCGGCGTCAAACCCAGCCGCATGAGCAGTTCCGGTTACGGCGAGTTTCAGCCGCTGGTTCCGAATTCGAGCGACCAGAACCGCTCGCAAAACCGACGCGTCGAAATCTTCGTCGTCGCTCCGGAAGCCTCGATCGCCGGCTGGGATCCCAAGGGCACAAGCACGCGGTAGGTTCTGTCGCGATTGGGCTCTGTCAGCGTGGCGGCTGGCTGACGAGGCAGCGTTGAGCCTCGATCACGCGCACAGCCTGCTCGCGGCTCATCGTCAGATAGCGGTCGCGTCCTTCGCGTTGCGGAGTGAATCGAGTGAAGCCGTCGTCGTCGACGCTCACCGTGCCACGCTCTGAGAGTCCGAAGTAGTTGTCAGCGGGACGGTCCGCGTACAGCACGCTCGTCAGGTCCCACG
>JAPOLP010000711.1 GCA_029977045.1 Planctomycetota bacterium | reverse complement strand
CAGAAAGTTCTGGCCAAGATCTCCGCGCGGATTAAAACCGTGCTGCTTGAACAGCTCGATCAGATGAGTCCTGGCTTGCCGGACGGCTTCTTCCATCGAAAACAGCTTCTGCGATCAGATTCGTGGTGAGGGGCTGACAATTGAGATCCGCGAGATGCAAATACTACCGCGAGTCAGCCACGGCGCCTCAGCGAGGTCCGGCGGGAAATCCGAGATTGCCTGAAATGCCGAACGGGGGTTTGCCTCTGCGTCAGATCGGCAAAGACTCCGGGCATCCGAAGCATCAAACACCGCGGATGAAGCTCCCGATCTGCTGCACGGCGTCGCGAGCATCGTCGTACAGGTCCGTTCGTCGCAGGAATCCGTGGATCATCCCGTCGTAGCGTTTCGTCGTGACACCGACGCCAGCGTCGCTCAGGGCTCGAGCGTACGCCTCGCCTTCGTCGCGCAGGACGTCGTATCTGGCAGTGAGCACGAAAGCCGGTGGCAGTCCGGAGAGGTCAGTGGCTTTCGCGGGTGAGCAGCGGACGTCGGCGGCCTGTTCGGGGAATTCGAGATACTGCTCCCAGAACCAGGCCATCGAACGTCGCGTCAGCATGTAGCCCTCGGCGAATTCGAGATACGACGGCGTGTCGAGATCGTCGTTAGTGATCGGGTAAACGAGTACCTGAGCCGCGATGCTGACCGAACCTCGTTCGCGAGCCATCAGAGCAACCGCTGCTGCGAGATTGCCGCCAGCCGAGTCGCCACCCACGACGATTCGGACAGAGTCGATTCCCAGTTCGGCGGCGTTCTCTCCCACCCAGACCGTCGCGGCGAACGCGTCCTCGACGCCAGCCGGAAACCGATGCTCGGGAGACAGTCGGTAGCCGACAGAAACGACGACGCAGTCTCCCGCATTCGCCAGCAGCTGGCACAGGCTGTCGTAGGTGTCGAGTTCTCCGATCGCCCAGCCACCGCCGTGATAGAAGACGAATCCGGTTCGCGGCTGTCCGTCGGTACTCGGTTTGTAGACGCGGACAGGAACGTCAGGCTCGCCGTCAGACCGTGAGACAAGTCGGTCCTCGACCGAGGCAACCGGTTCAGGCTCACCGGGAATCGGAACGGACATCGCCCGGATTTGCTCCAGCGGCAACTGATCCAGCGGAGGGATGTTCAAAGCCTGCAGCTGATCGAGAAAAGCCTGACACTGAGGATGCAGCGGCATGGATTCGAGTCCTGCTGATGAGTTTCCTGACTGACGGATTGGTGGGCTGGTTTGAACCAGTCGAGGCAGGATAGGAACCCCGCTGGCGAATTGCCCTCGACCAGCGTCTCCGATTCTGTCGCCGTTGATTTACGGCGATGTTGGCAGGCGATACCGTCTCCCTTTCCGCCGAAACTCGCAGAAACGGACGTTCGCTCTGCGTGTCGGTCGCACCCGCCGAACGAATTCCGCCCCGCAGATTCACTCATGGAAGACCTTATCCAGCAGTACCTGGAACCTCGTTCCGCGCTCGTACTTCTGGGCGTCGTGGCGGTCAGCCTTGTGGCGTTGTCGAAGTTCGCGGACCTGGTCGTCGACTACGCGGTCGTTCTGTCCGAGCGTTCCGGCGTGCCGAAAGTCGTCATCGGAGCAACGGTCGTCAGTCTGGGCACGACAGCTCCGGAAGTCGCGGTATCGGTACTGGCCGCGTTTCAGGGCAACCCTGGCCTGGCGATGGGCAACGCCGTCGGTTCGATCATCTGCGACACCGGCCTGATTCTGGGTGTCGCCTGCCTGATCCGACCGCTCTCGATTCCGTGGGACATTGCGAATCGCCAGGGCTGGATTCAGCTCGCCGCCGGAATGCTGCTCGTGGCGTTTTCGATGCCGTGGTCGACTCCGCTGTCCGCATTTGAGGCTGGCTATGTTGGACAGTTTCCACGGTGGGCCGGGTTTCTGTTTCTCGTCCTGCTGGCTGCTTACCTGTATGCCTCGGTGGCCTGGAGCCGGTCCGCAACGAAAGCTGCTTCCACCGAGGAACTCGCAGCCGAGGCCGGTGCGGCAACGACCGAAATCGTCGACGCGACTGAGGATGACGAAGAGGAAGTTACCGGTGCGAGTACCTCGATCATCGTCAAGCTGATCCTGTCGATCGTCGGAGTGCTGATCTCGGCCAACATCCTGATTCCCGCCGTCACGATTCTGGCCCGGCGGGTCAACATCCCGGAATCGATTCTGGCAGCAACGCTCGTCGCCTTCGGGACGTCGCTGCCGGAACTGGTGACTGCTGTCAACGCAGCTCGGCGAGGCCACGGTGACCTGGCCGTCGGGAACATCATCGGAGCCGACATTCTGAACGCCTTGTTCGTCGCCGGAGCCGCGGCCGCGGTCACGGCTGGCGGACTGGAAGTTGCCGAGTCGTTCTACAAGGTCACCTTCCCCGCGATGATCTTCGTGCTCGTCGTCTTTCGAGTCGGCATTTACGCCTGCCGGACAGAACTCTCGCGACGTTTCGGGGTGGTATTGCTGGGTGCCTACCTGATCTACCTGGGAATCAGCGTCGCTGCCGGCGTTGCTCCGGGACACTGACCGCCGTCTGTTGCCGATCGTCGCCGCTGCAGTTTCGGCGGTGGCTCTTTCGTTGAGGACACGCGGCAATGACAACTTCCTCACAGCCTGTCGAAACCCGACGTCGCGGTCTGCTTTCGCTGATCGGTCCCGGCCTGCTCGTCGCCGCGACCGGTGTTGGAGCAGGTGACCTGGCAACGGGGGCGTTCAGTGGGGCGAAGCTGGGGGTTGCTGTGCTGTGGGCTGTCGTGCTCGGGGCGGCGGTCAAGTTTGTGCTCAATGAGGGACTGGCTCGCTGGCAACTGGCGACAGGGACGACGGTGCTCGAAGGCACGGCCCGGCATTTCGGGCGAGCGACCATCGGGCTGTTTCTGCTCTACCTGATTGTGTGGAGCTTCTTTGTCGGGTCGGCTCTGATGAGTGCCTGCGGCGTCGCGGCGCACGCGATTGCTCCGCTGGGCGAGGCCGCCAACGACAAGGTGCTTTACGGAGTGCTGCACAGCGCCGTCGCCGTCGTCATGGTCTGGCTGGGCGGGTATCGGCTGTTTGAAAAGGTGATGAGTGCCTGCATCGCGATCATGTTTCTGACCGTGGTCGCGTCGGCGATCGCCGTCGGCCCGGACTGGGGTGACGTTCTGCAGGGGCTGGTCTGGCCGACGATTCCGGACGTCGGTGGCGAGGGACTCAAGTGGACGATCGCGTTGATGGGCGGCGTCGGCGGGACGGTCACCGTGCTGTGTTACGGCTACTGGATTCGCGAGGAAGGCCGAACGGGACTCGACGAACTGCGAACGTGCCGCATCGATCTGCTGACCGGCTACGCGATGACAGCGTTGTTCGGGATCGGCATGGTGATCCTCGGCAGCCGGCTGGAAATTGACGGAGCGAAAGGAGCATCTCTCGTTGTGCTGCTCGGCGAGCGGCTGGCTGAGTCACTCGGGCAGGCCGGACCGGCGGCGCGAATCGCGTTTCTCGCCGGAGCCTGGGGAGCCGTCTTCAGCAGTATGCTCGGAGTCTGGCAGAGCGTGCCGTACCTGTTCGCCGATTCGCTGGCTCTGCTGCGGGGCGAGAAACCCGACGCGGCCAGCCGATCGCTTGAGACATCCTCTCGCGTCTATCGAACCGCGTTGCTGGCGATCGCAATCGTCCCCGCCGCCGGACTGCTGGTCTCGTTCGACAAAGTGCAGCTTGCGTATGGCATCGTCGGCGCGGCCTTCATGCCGATCCTCGCCGCAGCACTGATCTTTCTGAACGGAGGCGAGAAGCGGATCGGAGCTGCGGGACGAAGTTCAACGGTCGT
>JAPOLP010000638.1 GCA_029977045.1 Planctomycetota bacterium | reverse complement strand
GTGACTGAGCGGTCGGTGAGCGGCGCATTCCGGCGCCCCCTCAACCAGCTTCGCAAGGTTCCTCGGTCTCGCGTCCTGCCAGTGACGACTTCATCCGGAGCCGATCTTCCGAGGCGAAAAGCAACCCAGCCGACTCCGTTTCGAAGGCGGAATATATCCGGGGAAGTAGTGGTTGGAAACCGGCGAACGGCTGCGCAGCGATTCAGATGGTGCCGACCGATCACCGAATGGCGATCGGTCATTCGTCATTTGTCATTGGCTGCGGATTTTCGCGGCGGGGTGGGCGGGGGCCGAGGAACTGGTAGTAAGTTGCTGCGATCTTGCCGTTGTAGAGTTTTCGGCGGCGGGTGGCATCGCGACCGAAGAGGGACTCGAACTTCGGGTGCGCGGTCAGGACGAAAATCGACCAGGTGTCGAGCGGCTGCAGGACGTGGAACATGCTTTGGTAAAGCTGCTCGACTTCGCGCTGCTCGCCGAGTCGTTCGCCCCAGGGCGGGTTAGTGATCAGGCAGCCGTACTGCTTGTGCGACTTCAGCGAACTGAAGGGCTGCTGCTGAAAGTGGATCAGGTCGTCAACGCCGGCCTGTGTCGCGTGGTATCGAGCGAGGCTGAGGACTTCGGAGTCGAGATCGTTGCCGATGAGAACGTGCTGCGGTCCCGGCTTTTCGAGAGAGCGGGCTTCCTCGCGGGCATCGGCCCAGAGCTTTGAGTCGATTTGCGGCCAGGCTTCGCCAGCGAACGTTCGCTTCAGTCCGGGAGCCTGGTTGAGGGCGAGCATCGCCGCCTCGATGAGAATCGTGCCGCTGCCGCAGAATGGGTCTACAAGCGGGCGTTCGGCGTTCCAGACGCTGAGCTGCACGAGTGCCGCCGCGACGGTTTCCTTCAGCGGAGCTTTTGCCGTCAGCTTGCGGTAACCGCGTTTGTGCAGACCGTCGCCGGAAGTGTCGATCGTCAGCGTGGCCTCGTTGTTGTGCAGCGAGACATCGACTGCGTACTTCGGGCCGGATTCGTCGAGCCAGTCGCCGCCGTACACGGACTTCAGTCGTTCGACGATCGCTTTCTTCACGAGTCGCTGGCAGTCGGGAACGCTGTGCAGTTGCGACTTGACGCTGCGGCCTGTGACCGGGAAGTTCGCGTTTTTCGGCAGCCAGCGTTCCCAGGGCAGCGCACGAGTCTGGTCGAACAGAACGCCGAAGTCAGTCGCCTCGAACGTGCCCATCTCCAGCAGTACACGCTCGGCAGACCGCAGCCACAGATTGCAGCGGCAGATGGCGGCAGCGTCGGCGGAGAAACGAATCTGCCCGTCGCGACCGGTCTGCTGCTCATAGCCCAGCAACTTCAGTTCGCGTCCAACGACAGCCTCAAGTCCAAACCCCGTTGTCGCGATCAGGGAAACACTTTCATTGGACACGGCGGGGCTGCTTTTGTCAGTCACTGGAAAACGATCGGGTTCAGTTCCGCGTCGGTGTCAGGAGTTGCTCGATACGGTCTGCTGTGCGGAAGCGACCTCGGGGAGGGACTCCGCATCGTCACCGGCTGGCGAAGCGACTGGCGTCGAGTCGTCTTCGTCGACGTGGAACTTCTTCACGAACCAGAACATCAGCGGATAGGTGGGGATCGAGACGGTCGTCGCGACCACCAGCGAGCCAATAATCAACGGGGCTCCGATCTTGACGAACAGCCCGCAGACGGCAGCCCACCAGGTCGCCAGCGAGTTGTACTCGAAGACCGCGACGAAGGCCTCGTAGCTCATCTGACCGTCGACAAACAGGCAACCGACTTCGTAGTTGAACCAGTAGATGGGCAGTGTCGTGATCGGGTTGGTTACGTAGACAGTCAGCAGAGCGGCCAGACGGTTAAACGCAAACAGCCGCCGCGTCAGAAAAGCCAGCGTGATGACGCAGAGCATCTGAATTCCGACGGTCGGCGTCAGGCCGATGAACATCCCGATGGCGATTCCCAGCGCGACATGATGCGGCGAATCGTCGAGCTTCAGGATGGTACGCAGTAGCGACCGAGGACTCGGCAGCAGCGTTTCAGGCGTACCGGGTGGGTGGGACATGCTCGCGGACCTGCTGGTTTCGCTGAAAACTCACGACGACGTGACGGGGAGACTGCATCCCGCATCGGCAATTGGCGCGAAGTTCCCCATCCGAGTCAATGTGAGCCGGAAAGTCGGGCGGTAACCGCCCAGGTTCCAGCGCAGTGGCGGTTCGCCGCATTTGATCCGGCAAAACCGGCGTAACCGGAATAGTCTCGCCAGTGCAGCAGGGTGTTGTCGCGAGTTTTCGCTTACTGGTAGGAATCCACCGTCGCGAGATCCACTCCCTGCTCGGCCATGAACATCGCAAACCAGCGTTGGCCGGCACCCATGCTGTCGGCATTGGCCAGACGTGAGTAGATCGGCGAAAACGGAGCGTCTTCCTGGATGAACTGCTGCCGCAGCACGTTCAGCTGCGGATCGTCGCTTCCAGCCGGGCTGCGCGACTTCAGATGAACCACGTAGTAAGTCGTTCGGTCGGCGTTGGGGATGACCTGGACGTCTCCGACATTCATTTCCGAAACCGTCCGCATGAAGTTTTCGTCAACGCCGTCGATGCCAGGAATGACACCAAATTCGACGGTGGGCTGCGGCCCCATGAACGGGTTCATCTGCATTCCCTGGAACGATTGTCGCAGCCAGGTAAACGGAATGCTGCTGACGACGGAGATTTGATCGCCTCCTTCGCCACCAGTCACGGTTTGCTCGGCCAGAGCTTCGGCCATTGGTTTCTCGCCGATGGCAGCCGTGACGATTTCGGCGACTGTCTTGGCTCGTTCCTCTGCTTTCGGAGCCCCGTTTCGAGCCCGCCAGGCGGCTTCAACCTGCTCGCGAACACCAGCTTCGTCGAACGTCGGTTCGTGAGCCGCAACCCTTTCGGTCAGCCAGTAAACGAAGCGGCTGTCGTCGAACTGGCCTTCAGCTTCGTCCGGGAAGAACTCGCGCTGCGAGCTGCGGTACGCGAGTGTGGCGACGGTATCGGGTTCCGTGAACTGAGCTGTTGGCGAGATGTTCGCGAGCGGCTCGCGGGCGGAACCGATTTCGTACTTGTCACTGTCGATCAGCTCCTGCTGAGACAGCAGGTCGGTTTCGATGAACGTCAGGGCCTGCTTTTCGGCGTAC
The DNA here is from genome assembly GCA_029977045.1 of Planctomycetota bacterium. Lineage (GTDB taxonomy): Bacteria > Planctomycetota > Planctomycetia > Planctomycetales > Planctomycetaceae > JAPOLP01. The sequence goes on along the minus strand of JAPOLP010000638.1, from coordinate 1,084 downwards.
TGAGTTGCCTGCTTTGCGATATCAGTTGCAGCGGCATCGAGGGACTTCTGCAGGTCAGCGACTGCTGCCTCGACATCAGCATCCGTTGCATCCGGATTCTTCTGCCGGAAGCTCGATGATGCGGCTTCGACTTCTGCGCGGATTTCGTCGTACTTGCTGCGCCAGCTTCGCACCGCTTCGATGGCGGCCGTCATTTTCTCTCGCTGCAGTTTGAGCGTTCGTTCCCGCAGCAGCAGGTCCCGGATTTCGTCTCGCACCTCGTCGAACGAGCGATATTTCACGCCGTCGCCTTCATCAGTCTCCGACTCGCCATCCTTCGCTGGTTCGGCAGGCTTGTCGTCAGCCGGCTTCTCGTCGGCGGGGACTGCGTCAGCGGGCTTCTCATTGTCTGCCGGCTTCTCTTCGGGAGTGGCGGCATCCTTCGTTTCAGCTGCAGCTGCCTCATCGGTCGCTTCGTTCTGCAGAGTCGGATCGCCGGCGGTACGTTCGTCAGATGCCGGTTTGTCGTCGCTGGCAGGTTCTTCAGCCGGCTTGTCATCGGCGGCTTTATCGCCTTCAGGCTTAGCTGCGTCCTCGGCGGGCTTGTCACCGTCAGCAGGCTTGTTGTCGTCAGTCGGAGTTTCGGCGGACTCTGGCTTTTCAGCGGCATTCGTCTTTTCGGCGCCCGGGTCTGCAGGAGTGCCTTCGCTGTCGAGGTCCGGCAGCGTTTCCATCTTGTAGAACGATTCCTTGCGTTCTTCGTACCGGGCTTTGAGATCGTCCTCGGAGATCTCGCCGACTTCCTGTTCGATCTTTTCAAAGTCAGCCTGCAGCCACGCGAGGCGAACTCGGTCAGGCTGGAAGAAACCCGGATCACCACCAGCGGGGAATCGGTTCTTGAATTCCTCGAACAGGCTGCGCAGTTCGTTGTCGGATGGTTTTTCGGCCTGCGCTGCAAACGGTTCGACCGGAATGCCGGATGCTTCAATGGTGTAGCGAACGTTGAGCTTCCTGAAGTCCTGCCAGTACTGCTCCGGCATGCGTGCCGACATCGGACTGACAATCTGGTAAGCCAGATTGGCTTCCAGCTCGTCCCGGATCAGAT
>JAPOLP010000694.1 GCA_029977045.1 Planctomycetota bacterium | reverse complement strand
GAGAAGGGCTGAGAGTCGAGGGTCGGGACGGGTGACGAATACTGAGGGGCAAACCGGGATCGCGTCCTGCGGGTGCCGTTCCGCCGCGGAGCGGCGACAGCATATAGCCGTGGGCGTCAGCCCCCGGTGGATATCTGAAAGGAACATTTGAGCCGCGAAGCGGCGGCAGGCTGTGATCCATCTGCCGCCGCTTCGCGGCTCAATCTTACTCTGTGTCGCTTTCTGCGGGCTAACGCCCGCAGCTACAGGCTGTCGTCGCTTCGCGACTTAAAACACAACGGTGCGGACAACGGACTGAAGTCCGTTCTACTACTACGATGCTGTGGACACCCACCGTCTGGCGACGGTAGCTCCGTGTCACGTTGCGGTGGCGGCGGGTTCTTCCTGGTTGGTTCTCGCGGCGGCTTCGGCGGCGAGTTCTTCCTGCATTCGCTGGAGTTCTGCCGTGACGGCGGTCTGTTCGTACTCAGCACGGTAGTTCGTGACGAGCTGGATGAACGACCTCAGTGCCAGCAGAGCGGCTCCCACGTAAAGCAGTGCGTGCCAGATCGTCATGGTGGGCTCCCCGTAAATCCCTTCGGTGGAGTGTCAAGACGATACGCGGAGAGACGTTGCCTCTCCGCGCGACATCCTGTCAGAAAACCGGCCGGACGCAGGTGTCGAACCGGGCCGGTTACCGAGCCCGTTCGATGTAAGCGCCCGTGCGGGCATCAACCTTAATCTTTTCACCCTGTTCGATGAATGCCGGAACCTGGACCTCGCCGCCGGTTTCGACGGTCGCTGGCTTCGTCACGTTGGTCGCCGTGTTGCCCTTCGCGGCTGGTTCGGTGTAGGTGACTTCGACGATCACCTGGGCCGGAGGGTCGATGTCGATGAGCTTGTCGTTGTAGATCAGCAGGTCGCAGATCGCTCCGTCGAGCAGGAAATGGGCCTTCTCTGCGAGAGCGTCGGTCGCCATCGTGTACTGCTCGTACGTGTCGTTATCCATGAAGACGTGCGAGGAGCCGTCGCGGTACAGGAACTGGCCGGTTGTCTTGCGGACGTCTGCCTGTTCGAGGCCGTCGCCGCTGCGGAGCGTCGGGGTCATGATCCCACCCTTGAGCAGGTTCCGCAGACGCAGCTTGTAGAGGGCCTGCCCTTTGCCAGGCTTGACGAAGTTGACTTCGAGCATGTCGTAAGGCTCACCTTCGTAGATAACCTTCATTCCCTTCTTGAATTCCTGGGCGTTGATCGTTGGCATGAGATGACTCGCTTGCAGTGGACGGTTTATGCTTCCCCGCGAGTTGCGGGACGAATTTGCGGTGCCTTAGCGCTGATGAGTGCTGCGAAGGGGCGGGACAATAACAAAAGGGCGGAAGCGTCGGAAAGCCGAACCTGGCCAGCATTTCCGGCGGAATTCTGATTGGTTTTCGTCGATGGAACCCTCGTCTGCCCGCTCGTCGCCGCCTCAGGCCGACTTTCCTGACAATCGCGGCGAAGTGCCGCCGAATTTGGTCGCGCGAGCCGGTGGTGGGCACTCGGAGTCCGAGTCTGTGACTGGCTGGAAGCGGTCGCTGGCGCGAGCGATCCGGGATCCGGGCGAACTGCTTGAGCGGCTGAACCTACCGTCGTCGCTGCTGCCGAGTGCGTTTCTGGACGGTTCGCAGCAGGCCGCGACCGAGTTTCCTCTGCTGGTGCCAGAGAGTTATCTCGCGCGGGTGCGGCCCGGCGATCCAACTGATCCGTTGCTGCGGCAGGTGCTCCCGCTGGGAGAAGAGCTGGAATCCGTGGCGGGATTCTCGTTCGACGCGGTCGAGGATGCAGAGTTTCGCCGGGCTCCGGGGTTGCTGCAGAAATACGCCGGTCGAGCGTTGCTGATCGCTGCCGGCAGTTGTGCCGTCCACTGCCGCTACTGTTTCCGGCGTCACTATCCGTACGGGAACGAGCCGCGGCGGCTGGACGACTGGGCACCCGCCATCGCGGAACTGGAAGCCGATCCGTCAGTGACCGAAGTACTGCTAAGCGGCGGCGATCCGCTGATGCTCAGTGACGAGCGGCTTCGCGAGCTGATGGTGCGTCTTGACGGTATTTCCCACCTGCGGCGGTTGCGAATTCACACGCGACTGCCGATCGTCCTGCCGGACCGGGTGACGGACGGCCTGCTCGACATTCTGCGCCGGACGCGGATGGCGCCGGTCGTCGTGGTCCATGCCAACCATGCGGCGGAACTGGTCGACGACTGTGCGGAGGCGTTGAGACGGCTGCGGGATGCCGGGCTGCTGGTGCTCAATCAGGCGGTATTGCTGCGAGGTGTGAACGACTCGGTGGACGCGCTGGCCGGGCTGTCGGAGTCGCTGATCGATCTCAGCGTGACACCTTACTATCTGCACCAGCTCGACCGTGTCGCTGGGGCGGCTCACTTTGAAGTGCCGATCGAACGCGGGCGGTCTCTGATTGCACAGCTGCGCCGTCGTCTGCCGGGATACGCGGTGCCTCGTTACGTTCAGGAGGTCCCAGGCGAGCCGGGCAAGAGCGTGATCGAATGATTCTCAAATTGGCGAAAAGCTGCTGAAGTTGCGAAAGCGAACGAACAACAGGTGTTGATCCGCGGTGAGGCTCGACGTCATATGCTGGCGGTTTTGCAGTAGTTGCGTCGCCTGGAGGCGATCCTTATGCTGGCTCGTCAGGTTGCGGCTAACCGCGTTCTGGCGTGCAGAACTGCTCCGGAATCGTTGGGTTTGAAGGCCGCAGACAGACCTCGGGCACCCTCGGGAAGAGTGCCGACGGGATGAACCTGGACCGCTGACGCGACACTCCCGGCTCGCTCGTTTCCGCCCGTTTTTGTTTCCGCAAGGATCGGTATCGATGAGGAATCTCCGCTCAGTAGTCGTCGCTCTGACGCTGGCTGTGCTCGCCGCTCCGGAGACTCGTGCCGGAGAGCCGTACGTTGAGTTTCTCCACGGGCTGCGAGAGCGCGGGTACCACGATACGACGCTTGAGTATCTGGAATCGTTGCGCGACGACGCAGACTGTCCGACCGAAATTAAAGAGCTGGTGCCGTTTGAGAAGGCCGCCACTCTGCTGACGATGGCCCGCAGTACGTCGATCACGAACCCCGACGTGCAGAAGCGGCAGCTCGAACAAGCGCTCGGGTATCTCAAGGAGTTCACGGACGCCTCGCCGAACCATCCGCGAGCAGGTGAAGCCAATACGGAGAAAGCCGGCATTCTTCTCGGGCAGGTGCGAGTCGAAGTCTGGCAGTCCCGCTCGCCAGGCAATCACGAGAATCGAGCCGAGTTTCAGAAGCGAGCCCGCGATCTGGTCGGGCAGGCTCGGGCGATCTACCAGACGGCCCATGACCAGCACAAAGCGAAGTGGGAAGGCTTCCCGAAGTTCATTGATCAGGTCGAAGATCCGAAGCTTTATGACGAACGCCGGCAGGCGGAAATCAAGTACATCGTCGCTCAGCTGGATCTCGCGAACTGCACTTACGAAGAAGCACAGAGCTACGACAAGGACTCCGACGAGTACGGAGCGAAGCTGCGTGACGCTGCGGCTCAGTACGAAGGCATCCACACGAAGTATCGCAGCCAGCTCGGCGGCCTGTATGCAAGGCTCTGGCAGGGCAAGTGCTACGAAGAGCAGGGCGACATTCAGCGGGCCATCGGTATTTACAACGAACTGCTCGAGCACCCCGGCCAGTCCGCGCCGATGGTTCAGCTTCAGGATCAGGTACGGCACTTCAAGCTGATCTGCCTGAATCACGAAAAGCGTAAGGACTACCAGCTCGTTATCGATCAGGCAGGCGAGTGGCTGCAGGACGCTCGGGGCCGGAAGAAGTACACGAATGTCGGCATCGGCATTCAGTGGGAACAGGCTATGGCGTTTGAGGCCCTGGCGAATGCTCGCGATACGCCGGAAGGGGACGCCAAGCGGCACCTGAACAACGCGTTGGGACTTATCAGGACGATTGCTAAGTT
>JAPOLP010001002.1 GCA_029977045.1 Planctomycetota bacterium | reverse complement strand
TGCACCGCCTGCCGCTTGTACCGAATCGCCCAGTGGTTATCGACAACCCATTCGTCGAACAGAAACTGCGGGGCGTGGCCGATGTCGATTGGCTCGGATGGCAGTCCCGCGATGGCAAGTTGCGAAACCGTTTGAATCAGACCGGCAGCCACCAGGAAGCAGCAGAGTAGTCGCGTCATCGCGAGGCCTTTCCAGTGGGAAGCTCATGGCGACGGTGGAACAGGCCATGTTTGTCTCAAACGCTGGCTCAATCGTCAAAGGCTACGCCGACTGAAATCAGCAGCGGTTCAGCCAGCGGTTGGCGTTGGTGAGGCATTCGGTACGGAGCTTCCAGATGAGCGGGCTGTAAAAAGCAGCGATTCCGAGTGTGTGGGGCAGCGAGGTGTTGCCTGTTTCGATCTGGCGAAGCACGAGGCCGGGGCTGAGCAGGGAGGCGATCTGGGCTCGCCAGTCGTTTCCGGCGAGGTCGACGAAGGCCAGTGGCAGCGCGATCCAGGCGGCCAGCAGCAGGCTGGCGGCGACAGTGGCTTTCAGTTGCGACGGGACTCGCAGAGAGAGCAGCAACGACAGCCAGCACAGAGCCAGCAGCAGGACAGCTGTCGCAACGGCAGAAGCGACGAAACGAACAAAGCCGGCTGCAGACGATTCGCCGAACAGCCTCGCGATCAGCAGTGTGGCGAAGGGGGCAGCGATGACCAGCAGCAGGCGGTTGAGGCCGTGCAGGTACTGATTGAGCAGCTCCGACGTCGGGAGCGGTGTGGCCAGCAGCGTGTCGAGTGTCTGATGCGTTCGTTCGGCTCCGATCAGGCCGATGACGGACGTTACCAGGATGGCTGTGCTGACAAGCCACAGGATCGTCAGGGCAATCGTGAAGTGGTGGCCGTCGGTCGCGGGATGCCAGTGCCCGCCGGTAAACGCCAGGACGATCAATGCGAGGACGGGAAGTTCGAGCACGAGCAGCGTTCGGACCAGGTACCGCACGGTTCCCAGCGACTTTCGATAGCGGTGTCGCCAGGCGATCGGCTGGTCATCTGGTAATGGCACGTGGTCGTTGACGATCAGCTTGCCTCGGGCGAAGCGGTCATTGAGGTCGTTGAAGAAGTGATCGATGGCGCGGAACGTCTCCAGCAGGGGATTGCGTGCCTGCACGGCGGCTCGCGCGACGAGGGCGGCTTCCGCGAGTCGCAGGAAGATCCAGACGACTCCACAGAAGATCATGGCGACCGGGACCCAGACTCCCTCGACAGACGTACTAAGTGACGACGCAGCGATCGCGGCTCCAGGGGGACCGAGCACGGGGACTCCCAGCAGCAGAGTCATCGTCAGAGCGGCGGCGGTCGAACTGCACCACGCGGACAGGCACATCGTCATCGAGACGGTGAGGGCGACCGCTGTCAGCAGCAGCACGATGCTGCCGACAAGCTGCAACTGGGAGACGCCGCCGAGCGAGTAGCTGAAGCCCAGCAGCGGCATCGACATGGCGACGAGGCCGCAGACGACGAACATCCGGCTGTAGAACTTCTCGCGGATGATCAGTCGCGGGCCGAGATGCGTTGTGAGCAGGACCGCCAACGTGTCGCGTTCTTTCTCTTCGGCGATCGCTCCGGCGGAGATGACAGGGCCAACGAGCACGATGCCGGCGAGTTGCCAGAGGACGATCTGGTCGAAGATCTCGCGACCGCGTCCGAGGTCCATGACGGTGAGACCTTCGCTGAAGAACTCGAAGATTTCGCCGGCGTTCCAGAAGACGATTGCCGCGATCAGTGCAGTGTACGCGACTCTGATGACGTAGGTTCGAGGTCGCGCCGCCTGCTCGCGAAGGTCCCGAGTCAGCAACGGCAGTCCGCCCGTGCTGGCTGCGTATCGCCAGTTGCTCAGTCGCTGTCGCCAGGTTCGGGCAGAGGCGAGTCGGCTCACGGAAGCGAGTCCTCGTTGAAGAACGCGGGTTACAGACTCTCCGTGCTGGCCGCCGCGCAGGCGAATTCCAGACGCACGGTCGTCTTGCCGTCGACGCTGACCTTGCCTGTCAGGAAGAACGCGTTCGAGAGTGTTTCGGTCAGCTCGACCTCGATATCGAGCGTGTCGCCCGGTCGGACGGCGTTACGGAACTTCGTGTTGTTGACGCGCGTGACGACCGGAACCTGGCCCTCGGCAACGGACTGAGTCTTCGCAATCAGGATCGCTCCCGCCTGGAACGCGGCTTCGAGCTGGATCACCCCGGGCAGAATCGGGAAGTGCGGGTAGTGGCCGCGGAAGATGTCAAGGTCCGCCGGGATGTGCTTCCGGGCGTTGATCTTTGTGTCGTCGAGGCTGGTGACCTCGTCGATCCACAGAAACGGGTCACGGTGCGGAATGAGCTGTTCGATCTCGGCGCGTTGCATCGGGAGGAGGAGTCCGTTGATTGGGCGTCGTCGTTTGTAGCGGAACGGCGCAAGCCGTCCGGCGTCATCGTGTTGGCCGAATGGCCTGCGCCGTTCCACTACTTGAAATTAAAGGAGCATGTCTGAAACAACTTCCCGGTTTTCAGGCTGACTGCAGCGCAAAGACGCGAAGGCTCTAAGGTACGCAAAGCCTTCGCGCGTCTTTGCGCTGCAGTGGCTGGCAGGTTGTCCTGAGAGTTCCGAAAAGTTGTTACAGATGCATTCCTATGCAATCGAGTTTTAGAGGTCTGCTCTGCCAGCGTCGAGTAGTCCGGGAAGATCAGCCTTCGTCGATGATTTGCCTGC
>JAPOLP010001127.1 GCA_029977045.1 Planctomycetota bacterium | reverse complement strand
CCGATCGACTTTTCGACCTGGTGAGCGAGGCTCGATGCTTTGTTCTTCTGCTCGGCCAGTTCGCGTTTCTGCTTGTCCTCGGCAGCGTGCGCGTCGGCTTCCTTCCGCATCTTTTCGATTTCCTCCTCGGACAGGCCGCTGGAGTTTTCGATACGGACCCGCTGTTCCTTGCCACTGGCCTTGTCCTTGGCCGAGACGTTCAGGATGCCGTTGACGTCGATGTCGAACGTGACTTCGATCTGCGGAATGCCGCGTGGAGCCGGCGGAATACCATCAAGGTTGAACTGACCAAGCTGGCGGTTGTCGCGAGCCATCGGTCGTTCGCCCTGAAAGACCGTGACGGTCACCGCTGGCTGGTTGTCGGCGGCGGTCGAGAAGATTTCGCTCTTCGTCGTCGGAATCGTCGCGTTGCGTTCGATCAAAACCGTCATGACGCCTCCTTCGGTTTCAATGCCGAGTGACAGCGGGGTCACGTCCATCAGGACGACGTCGGTGACTTCGCCGCTGATGATGCCGCCCTGAATTGCGGCACCGATCGAAACGACTTCGTCCGGGTTCACACCCTTGTGCGGCTCCTTGCCGCCGAACAGTTCTTTGACGAACGCCTGCACCTTCGGAACTCGCGTCGACCCACCGACGAGGACAACTTCATCAATGTCCTTAGGCGACAGCTTCGCGTCCTTCAGAGCGTTGATGACCGGGTTGCGAGTGCGTTCAACCAGCGAGTCGATCAGCTTCTCGAACTCGGATCGTGAGATGCTCATCTGCAGGTGCTTCGCGCCAGAAGCGTCGGCCATGATGAACGGCAGGTTGATGTCGGTCGACTGGGCACTCGACAGTTCCTTCTTCGCTTTTTCCGCCGCTTCACGCAGACGCTGCAGAGCCATTGGCTCGTTACGCAGGTCGACTCCGTTCTCTTCCTTGAACTTGTCGGCGATGAAATTGATCAGGACTTCGTCGAAGTCGTCACCGCCCAGGTGCGTGTCGCCGTTCGTGCTGAGCACCTCGACCAGCTCGTCGCTGACTTCGAGGATCGAGACGTCGAACGTACCGCCACCGAGGTCGAAGACGGCGATCTTCTCGTCGCGTTTCTTTTCGAGACCGTAAGCCAGAGCGGCGGCTGTCGGTTCGTTGATGATTCGCGAGACTTCCAGACCTGCGATCTGGCCGGCGTCTTTTGTTGCCTGCCGCTGAGCATCGTTGAAGTAGGCCGGAACGGTGATGACCGCCTTGTTGACCTTGTGACCGAGGTAGCTCTCGGCGGATTCCTTCAGCTTCTGCAGCACCTTGGCCGAGATTTCCGGCGGCGTGTAGTCGCGGTCGTTGACTTTGATTTTGACGTAGTCTTCCGGTCCGCCAACGACGCCGTATGGAACGATCTTCTCTTCCGACGACACTTCGTTGTGGCGACGGCCCATGAACCGCTTGGCCGAGTAGATCGTGTTCGACGGGTTGGTGACGGCCTGTCGTTTGGCGGGCTCGCCGACCAGCGTCTCGCCCTTATCGGTGAATGCGACGACGCTCGGCGTCAGCCGGTTGCCTTCGAGGTTGGCGATGACCTTCGGTTCGGAACCTTCCATCACGGAGACGACCGAGTTGGTCGTTCCGAGGTCGATGCCGATGACTTTTTCCCCTGCAGCCATGATTGTGCTCCCTGAGTGAGTCTGCCGGATTCGTCTTGCCCGGCTGATTATGTGTATCCGCAGTCGGTGAACTGTCGGGCCCGTTTCGGGCAGAAATCTGCATGTCCCCGCCGGGAAAGCAACAAGTATGCCAGGACGCCTGTTGTGATTCTCCGACGTCGCTTCCTGCTGTTATCTAAGGAGTTACGAGTTGCGTGAGGCCGTGAGGCGAATGCAGCCTGGAATGCCATTCTGGCAAGGGGAAGGCCCGCCAGATGGCTCAGCCACATTGGCAGATACATCTGGGAGCAAACGGAAAAGGATTCGCCTGCCCGATTGAATCGATGTGCCCAAGTCCGTACTTTTGCCGCGTTACGGAGCCTTTCCCTCGCGATGCACCGGCCGCCCCATGATTCTTTCCGGCAATGAGATCCGGCAGCGACTCGGTGGTGACATTGTCATCGACCCGTTCGACGAAGAGCTGCTCAACCCGAACAGCTACAACCT
>JAPOLP010000863.1 GCA_029977045.1 Planctomycetota bacterium | reverse complement strand
GTCCAGGCGGAGCGTCGCTCCGGCAGTTGCGTGAAGCCACCGATCGAATTGCCGGAGCGGCGCTCCGCTTGATCCGGCCTACGAGTCTGCGTCAGGCGGAGCGTCGCGCGAGCTGGCCAAAATAGTCGAGCACTCCCTGAGCGTCGACTGACTCGACCACTTCGCAGTTCGTATGCCAGCGCGGAATTCGACGCTGGTCAATCACGGTAACGCCGCGCGTCAGCGTCCCCGATTGTTCGATGCCAACAGACATCGGCGACGACTCGAAGTGACGTGGCTGCGTGAGGAAGGCCAGAGCTGCAACCTCGCGCAGGGGCCAGCCTTCCAAGCCAAGCTGTTCGTGATGTGCTCGCAGCGTGAACGGAATCAGCTCGTCAAAGAACCAGTTCAGGCCGGGCTGCACCGTCTGCTTGATTCTGTTGAACTGATCGAACGACAGAACCGGCTGGCTGGAAACGTCGAGCGGAATGAGAGTCTTTGTGACGGGAGCGTTCAGCATCAACGTCGCAGCCATCGGGTTGCAGAAAACGTTGAACTCAGCCGCTGCCGTGACGTCGCCACCGGCTCCGATCGATCCACCCAGGCAGACAAGCTGCTGCAGGTTGCTCAGAAAGTCTGGGGCGAGTTCGCTGGCCGTTGCGACATTCGTCAGGGGGCCAAGCGTCAGCAGCGTTACCTGATGCGGATTGTTGCGCACGAGATCGATCATCACGCGAGCGGAATCCCGCTGGTTCGCCAGCTGTGCGAACTGCACTTCCGATTTCCCGAGACCGTAGTCGCCGTTAAGCCGTAGTGGATCGAAGAAGCCTTCGAGCAGATCGTCGTTGACGGTGAACCGCGGTCGCCCGGCGGTCGACGCTCCGAAACGCGGCCACTTCGGCGGATCGACAGCCTCGACAATGCTCTGCAGATTCTGCGTCGCGACCGGCCCCGTCACACAGCCAGAGACGGCGGTCACTCCAATCAGATCGATTTCCGGGTCAAGCAGTGCGAGCGCGATCGCCAGCGCATCGCCGATTCCTGGATCCGCATCGATAATCACCTTGCGAGGCACATGTGCTCCTTCAATTTCCCGCCGAGGCTGGATGCCGTCGCTTTTCGACGGATGCCCGACTGTCTTCATCCTGACCGGCGGATCCTAGGTCGCTCGCCACAGGCAGACAATTACAGCCGGAAACCGTCTGGTCCAGCCAGACGACCCCGGCGAACCGGCACAACCGCTTCAACGAGCGTGGCTGGAACCTGAATCCCTGAGGCTGCCGCCAGACTGTCCGGTATCTGTGAGCTAACTGTTTCTTTGTGGATGACGCCAGGAGTGGCGTTCTGCGCTCGTTGAAAGAAGAAGATCCCGGCACAACAGCGAAAGCAACACTATGTGCAGGTCCAGGGCATGTGCCGAACAGATGAGTGGCTCAGGAGCAGAAACCGCGGCCTGCAGTGTCAATCCGGCACTCGGCGGGTGCAAATCGTGCCTCCCGCGAGCCGAACGTCCGACAACAACGTTGCGGGAGTCCTGGTGGCTGAAGCAACTGGCCCTGCTGGTCGGACTGCAGGCAGCAGGGCTCGCCTTTGGGCTTCTCCTGCACAGCACGGCAGTTGGCGAGATTCGGTTTCCGCAGGCGGGCAGCAATGGGTACCCGGTCACTGCAGGCAATCTGCCTGCGGGAACGGTTGCCGTCACAACGTTTGCCTGGGTGGCGACGGTGCAGGCCATCGTCTGCTATCTGATTTTCGGACGACTGTATCACCGGATGCGCGAGCACTCGTCGGAGATGTCATCCACCATTCATCGCCAGAACGAAGTGCTGTCACGTACTCGGGAAGCCGTGGTCGTCGGCATGACTCACCTCGCGGAATCGCGTGACGGCGACGTTGACGGGCATCACGACCGAGTCGGGCAGCTGGCGGAGCTGCTGGCTCAGGCGGCCTCGAAACGCCCCGAGTTCGCCGACCAGATCACGCCCGACTTCATTCGCTGCATCCGTATCAGTGCGATGCTCCACGACATCGGCAAGGTCGGCCTTCAGGATGCGATCCTGCTGAAGCCTGGCCGGCTGACTGTCCGCGAGCGTCTGTTGATGGAACGTCACACCCGGATCAGCAGCGACTGTCTGGCAAGGGTGGAGTCATGCCTGGGCGACGCGAACTTCCTCGGCATGGCGCACCGCATCGCCCTGTTCCATCACGAACGCTGGGATGGCACCGGCTACCCGGCCTCGCTGTACGGCGACAACATACCGCTGGAAGCCCGCATCACAGCGATCGCCGATGTCTACGACGCATTGTCGTCGTGCCGCGCATACAAGAAGGCGTACCCGCATGAGGTCTGCATCCGGCTGATCTGCGAGTCGACCGGGACTCAATTCGATCCGCGTCTGATCGAAGTCTTTCTGGAAGTCGCCGACCAGTTCGCGGAAGTGTCAGCTGCCGCTCGCCCGACTGCGGCAACAGCTGAGCCCAGCCGCCGGAAGTTGGACGAGCTCCGTGAGTCCAATGCGGCATCAAGTGAGACGGTTGATCTGTCCGGAGGTACCGTTGACATGTCAAACGACATCGTCGAACTGTGCCTCGAACAGGCTGGTTTGCAGACGCCGTTCCCGTGCGGCGAGAAGGTCACTACGTCTTCGCTCCGTGATTGAAAGCAAAAGCCGGAGTTTACGCAGGCCACAGCGAGCACCCATCCGGGATGCTGTTGTGGGTTGTATTGAATTCCTGATCCGGTGGTTATGAAGGTCGGGTCAGGTAAGGTCGCTGTGCTGCTGGAACGCAGGCGGAGTGGAAGCGGACGCCGACGCTTCAGCGTTGGTCCAGCGGGCTGCGAACCTGGTCGGGGTCTGGTACTCCAGCGAGCTGTGTGGCCGGGGCTGGACTGAGCTTGCGAAGGAAGCCCCGGGGTTTCATGTCAGAAAAGAGCCGGGGTTTCGCTCGTGCCTCGCTCCAACCCCGGCCACCCGGAATTTCAACCCTCAATTCGAGGGACGTGGACTACGGAGACCGCAGGATCTTTTCCATCTTGCGGCCCTTTGCGAGTTCATCCACCAGCTTGTCCAGGTATCTGACCTGTCTGGTCAGCGGTGTCTGAATTTCTTCAATCCGATAACCACAGATCGTGCCGGTGATCAGGCTCGCATTCGGGTTGAGCGTGGCCTCAGCAAAGAATTGTTCAAACGTGGCTTTGCTCTGGATCAGACGTTTGAGGTCTTTGGCCTTGAATGCAACATTGATGGCAGTGATGCTACTTTAGGTACGAAGTCGGGTAGTAGCCGCCGCCGCCGCCT
>JAPOLP010001181.1 GCA_029977045.1 Planctomycetota bacterium | reverse complement strand
GCATCCTGCTGCGAGGCTACTTCTACCTGCGAACACTCGGTGCGGTGGGATTGAAGACGGCGAGCGAAGACGCGGTCCTCAACGCGAACTATCTCAAGGCCCGGCTCAGCGACGTACTGCCAGTGCCAAACGGCGAACGCTGTATGCACGAGTTCGTCGCGTCTGCTGAGACGCTCAAGCGTGACCGCGGCATCTCGGCGATGGACCTCGCTAAGCGATTGCTCGATTACGGTTTCCACGCTCCGACGGTCTACTTCCCGCTGGTTGTCCCGGAAGCGGTCATGGTCGAACCGACCGAGACGGAATCGAAAGCGACGCTCGACGCATTCGTCGACGCGATCCATCAAATCGCTGAGGAAGACGCAGACTTCGTTCACGACGCACCGCATTCAACGCCAGTCAGCCGTCCCAACGACGTTCAGGCCGCCCGCAATCCAGTGCTGAAGTGGCAGTGCGGCAGCGGTTGTGAGTAACGCTCTGCGTGAACGCAGACATCAGTCCGTGATTGATCGTGTGACGTTCCCATATGCTGCCGTGTCAGTGTTCAGTGAGCGAGTTCCTGGTCGTCTGCCTGATTCTGAACGTGCGGCTCGAACGCAGGCACAAATCTTTGTCTTGAAGCGGTCTTCAGGCTGCTGTGGACAGATCATATTGCCACGCAGGCAGTGACTCCTGCTGTCAGGTAATTTCAGACGACGCGGATTGGTCGGAGAGAGCGGTGATACGAAGTTCGGTTTCGGTGCATTCCCTCTGACATGCCATCTCGGACGACGGTGCTGGCGGACCTGCGCTGTGGGTCAGCGCGATGCTCGGAGAAATGGCGGCATCCTGTCGGGCCGACTATTGTGGCTGGTCGCGAACTGATGCTGCGAATCGGACGGCTTTGCGTTCTGGTTTCCGCAGCTCGACGGAGAAGCTGAACCATGACTGACCATTCCGACACAGCAGACAGCGAGTCCGGGCCTGGATCCCGGAAAATGCCTCAGGCCGGAAGCACGTGGTCGCTTGGTCGGCTGCTGAAGTGGGGCGTAATCGCTGTCGTTGTCGTTGCATTGCCTGCAACCGCCGTGCTGGTTGCGTCGGGGTCGCCGGATGCAGCGACGCTCGGCCCGCTGCTCACTCATCCGATCTCGCGTGGTGATCTGGTTGTGAGTGTGACGGAACAGGGCACCCTGGAAAGTTCCAGCAATACCGAGATCAAGTGCCGCGTCAAAGGCGGCAGCACGGTGCTTTGGGTGATCGAAACCGGTTCCGAAGTACAGCCCGGCGACGAACTGGTCCGGCTCGACACGTCGACGATCGAGGAAACGATCAACCAGCAGGAGATCGCTTACCAGAAAGCGCTGGGAACACTCGCCACGTCAAGGACCGCCGTATCCATCGCGACGATCGCGATTGACGAGTACGAAAACGGGACGTTCCGCGCCGAGCTGAAGACGCTGCAGAAGGATCAGGCCATCGCTCAGGCCAACCTGCGGTCCGCGACGAACCTGCTCAATCACACGCAGAAGATGTACCGCAAGGGTTACTCGTCCGCACTGGACGTCGAGAGCCACCAGTTCATGGTCGAGCAGGCACAGCTCGAACTGGAAGTCAAACAGACTGAGATTGACGTCCTCGAAAACTACACGAAGGCTCGCCAGCTTGAGGAGATGAAGAGTACGAAGCAGGCCGCCGAAGCACT
>JAPOLP010000938.1 GCA_029977045.1 Planctomycetota bacterium | reverse complement strand
CGGCGACGGTGACAACGACATCATCACCAGTCAGGCGGCGCATGACTTCGGTCTGAGCTGGTACGAGCAGGTTCGCGACGGCGACGAAGCGACGTTCAAGCACCACTTGATTATGGGCTCGCACCCGTCGGAGAACGCGTTCGGAGTGTTGTTCAGCGAGCTGCACTCGGTGGCGCTGGCCGATATCGACGGCGACGGCCTGAAGGACATCGTGACCGGTAAGACCTACTGGTCGCACCACAAGCAGAGCCCGATGTGGGACGCCGGTGCCGTCGTCTACTGGTTCCGCTTGACGCGGACTGCCAAGGGCGTCGAGTGGATTCCGTACCAGACTGACGGAGAAGCGGGCATCGGTCGGCAGCTTTCTGTGGCGGATATCAACGGGGACGGCAAGCTCGACATCGTCGTCGGCGGGATGAAAGGGGCTAACGTTCTGACGCATCAGACAAAGACGGTCTCGGAAGCGGAGTGGAAGGCGGCGCAGCCGAAACTGTACGACGGGCCAAAGTTGCCGTCGGTCGAAAACGCAAACGCGACTCGCGGTCCGAAGGCGGAGATTAACGCCGACACAGGCCTCGTTGCCGGGGCCATCGAAGCGGAGACGCTGAAACAGCAGGCGTCTCCTGGTCGGGTGCAGACGCAGAAGATGAGCAGCTTCAAGGCTGATCGCTGGAGCGGTGACGCGCAGCTCTTCTGGGCGGGAGCCCGGCCCGGCGACACACTGACGCTCGAACTGCCGGAGTTCTCCGGCACGGTCGATCTGGAACTCGTTCTGACCTGCGCCCGCGACTACGGCATCGTGCAATTGTCGCTCGACAACCAGCCGCTGGGCGATCCGATTGACCTGTTCAACCCGGACGTGATCACGACCGGCGTCCTGAGCTTTCCGAAGCTGGCCGTTAAAGGCGAAAAGCACACGCTGTCGCTGCAGATCGCTGTAGCGAATCACAAAGCCGTCAAGGCGTACATGGCGGCGATCGACTGGGTGCGGCTGCGACGGGCGGATGGATCGTACGTTTCTCCCGCTGCTTCACCCCGTTGATGCAGTCGGCAGTCGGTCAGAGCAGCCAGGCCAGCGAAGTGGCTGACAGCAGCAACAGGACGATTCCGAAGCAGCCGGCTCCGGATGCCGATGCCAGACCGTGCTGCTCGGCGATCGCCTCAACAGCTTCTTTGGCTTCCTTGAGGCCTGTTCCTTCCTGTTCGCAATACAGTTTTACTGCGGCAATCTTTTCGTTCCGTTCGAGCAGACGGATGACCTCGTCAGTCAAATCAGAGCTGTTCGTCGCGGCCGGGGACGCAGCGGTCTCGCCTGCGACCAGTGCCTCAATCGCAGCTTTGGCTTCCGCCAGACCGGCGCCGGTTTCCTCGCGGAAGCGTTTGATGGCTTCGATCTTGTTTCCGGATGCGGCCAGTTCTTTGACTTCGTCTTCAAACGAGTGATCCATCAATCGAGTCCTCTGGCATTTCGTTGCGTTGTGGTTGTTCGGGCGTCACCGACACGGCGGGACGGCAGTCAGCGAGTCGCAATGAGCCCCGTCAGCGTGGCGAGGTCGCGTTTGATGGCCGCGAGGTGTTCCGGTACGAGTTCAGGTTTGCGGTGATCGAGGTATTCCTCGTGCAGCGAGATTGGGCCTTTGAACTCTGAAACGGCGAGCAGCTTGAAGAACTCGGCACTGACGTGGCCCTCGCCGAGCGGGACGTTTTCGGGTTTGACGCCGTTCCAGCGGAAGTCTTTGACGTAGACCGTGTCGATGTGCGGTCGGAGCATCTGGAATGAGACGGGCCAGCTCATCGTGCCTTCGACAGTTGCGTGGCGGATGTCGAACGCGATGCCGATGTGTTCGACGGAGACGCCATCGAGCAGGCGCTGCAGGTCCCAGAGTGGTGCTCCGCAATAGTTCCGTCCGGCGTGGTTCTGGTAGACCGCCGTGATGCCGAGTTCCGCGTTCAAGGCCGCCAGTTCGCGAACCTGCGGACGCCAGTTGTCGAGCTGCGGCAGGATCGGCTGGTTGAGGTCGTACTTGAAGTATTTCATCCGGTAGCGTCGAACTCCCAGAGATGCCGCAGTACGCAAGACTCGTTCGTTGACGGGATCGTTCGGGTCGTTGACGTCTGATGTCATGACCGTGATTTCGAGGCCGCGCTTCTTTAGAGCCTCGACGAGCTTTGGCAGTTCGTCAGGGACGGCTTCCGGCTCGATGTGGCCGCCGGCTCGAATGGGGGCTTCGATGCCGTCGAAGCCGAGTTCGGCGATGCGGTCGGCCAGTTCGTCGAACGTCAGTGAATTGAACGGTTTTGTGAAGACGCAGATGGAGTTTTGCTGCTTCTTGGCCGGCTTGCCATCGGCTGCACGCGAGACGTTCAGACTCCCGGCTGCAAACAGGCCCGCCGCTGTGGCGGTGAGGAAGTCTCGTCGGGTGGTTTCGGACTGATTGTCGGGCGACATCAGGGTTCTCCGTGGGGGGCAGGATGGCGACGGCCGATTGGACAACGTTAGCAGGCGTGTCGGTAATCGCGCAACCGTTTGGCTGGGTGGCTTGGACTTCAGAGAGGGTGACTGAAGTGTGGTCATTCTCCGTAGCCGCGTTCGCGCAGAACGCGGGTGTTGATTCGCAGCGAGAGTCGCTGGGGGCTGGCGTTCTGGCGAACGCGGCTACGGGGTTCAGTCGCCCTGGCCGTTGGGAAGCTGCGTGAGCTGAATCCACGAGACCTGAGTGATCAACTGGTTGAGGGACGCAAAGGAGATCGCTGCGTTGGTGGCGTGTCGGGGGCTGTCGTTGGCGGGGAACGTGGCCAGGGTGGCGTCGCCGACGAGGAACACGTTGAAGTCCTTCGACAGGTTTTCGTAGCCGGCGGTAGTTCGGCAGAAGCACATGTCGGTGGCGTAGCCGGTCAGCAGAACGTGCCGTACGCCGGAAGATTTCAGGAAGTCTCGCAGCGGGGCATAGCCTTCGGCGTCGTAGATCACGACGTCGTCTGGGGCG
>JAPOLP010000324.1 GCA_029977045.1 Planctomycetota bacterium | reverse complement strand
CCGTCGACACTGGCCGCGACCAGGTCAGAGGTCCGCATCGGGACGGATGAGTATTCGAGGTTTTCGCCCATCCCCAGCGAAAAGACGATGACCGTCTGGAGATCGCCGCTGACGGCCAGCGAACGTTCCAGCCCGCGCAGAAAACCCGCGACGACCAGCACCAGCAGCACGACGGTCGTCAGTCCCAGCAGTGTCAGCGTACTGCGAGCCGGACGCCGCAGCAGATTGCGGATGCCGTATTCCCAGGGAAGTAGTTTCATCAAACGGACTTCGAGCTGATTCAGAGAGCGGGTCGCGACCGGTCAGGCACAAAGCCACACGGCTTTGGCGACAACGGACGGAGAATGCGGCGCAGCGGATGCGTTGCGTTCCGGTCTCTAAATCAGCAGCGACATCCGCGCATGGCGAATGCCTCGCCCGGAGAGATGCGGTGGTTCCGGAACGAAAGCAGTAGTGCGAACAGCGACATCGCACGCGACGACGATTTTTGTCAGAGCAGGCGGCGTCAGCAGAGCATCACAGTCCGGCAGAGCGTTTGCGTCCGTCGAACTCAGAACCGCGCCGTTACAGAGACACGGATCGGGGCAGCGTTCCAGCGGCGGGCGCGGGGCTTCATTTGTCGGAGCACTGAGGGCTGATCCGCCGCAACGTCCAGCTTGAGGCAGCTCGCAAGTTGAGCAGCACGAGGACGAATGTGTAACACTTTCTTGTGTTTCGGCAGCGCATGCGACCGAGTCACACTCCCCACAGCAGGCTCCCGTTCGACAAAGGAACGGACAGACCAGCAGGACATTTGTCAGTACAAGGCTCGTGAGACGTCGAAACATGCCGTCAGTGTGGGCATCCGCGATCGCCGAGTCCAGCCCCGAATTGTTTGCACGCGGTTATCCGGTTGCCGCCGCCTGTTTTGGCGGGAATGTCTGGTGCAGAAGGTTGCAGGCAGTCGCGGACTACTGACCTGTCTGAGCGACTCATCATGTTAGTTGTAGTGGTTCTTATCGGCGTTGCTTCCGGGGACGCAATGTCGCATGGCGACGACACGTGGCCAACCTGCGCACAGTCAGGATGATGTGTCGCGATGGCCTGGCTCTGAAGTGCAAGGTGCTTCTCTGCCGCCGCGATGCTTTGTGCGGCAGCAGCGACCTATTTCGCTCCGCGGTGTGAAGCGGGCGGCTACTTAATCTCAATCAGCGGCCGGTGACGAAGTCGAAGACAAGTGCGCCGTCCAGGCGGTCTTTGACGATCGAGACGAATTCCTGGTGCGCGGGGTGCGGGAGGTAGGCGTCTCGACCGGCGGCGTCGCGGAAGGTGACGACGAATCCGTGTGTGAAGCCGGCGGCTTTGTTTTCGACGCTGACGTCGGTGCCCCAGTCGAAATCGACGATCGTGTCGATCCGGCCCGGCAGGTGAGCGAACGCGTCGACGACTTCGTTGATCTGTGCTTCCGTGACGTCTGCCTTGAATTTGAACAGGACGACGTGTCTCAGAAGCTGACGCTGCTCAGACGCGTGGACGCCCAGAGCTTCGAGCATGCAGTCCCGGACAAACTCGTTGCCGGCGGCGTTGAGATGCACGCCGTCACCGGTCAGCACATTCTTCTCGGCGTTCGTCGGATTGTGATCTCGCAGGTGTGTCAGGAGGCGGCGACGCAGATCGTAAAGCTGCGAGTTCGTGTCGACGGCCACCTTGCGGCTCGTCGCCGAGTAATGTTCGAGCATCACGTCGAGCTGATTCGAGCCGTCGGTCTTCTCGCCGATCATGCTTGGCGTGCAGAGGATCACGCGGGCGCCGGCTTCGTTGATCTTTGCGATGATCCGCTTGAGTCCGGCTTCAAATTCCTCACGCGGCGTTCCGCGGCCATTAAGCGAGTGCCAGACATCGTTGATGCCAATGTAGATGACGACGATCGTCGGCTTCTTCTCGATGACGTCGCGATCGAGACGGGCTTCGAGGTTCGGAACCCGGTTACCGCTGATGCCCGCTCCGATGACTTCGATGCCCAGGTCCGGCAGTTTCTCGTCGAGTGTCTTCCGGACGAGCGTGACGTAACCGTTCGGGCCAGCTCCGGCCTGCGTGATCGAATCGCCAAGGAACACAATCCGGTCGCCTTTTTTCAGTGGTTCGGCGGATTGAGAGGTTTTCGTGGCAGTCAGCAGAACTGTCATAGCCAGCAGGCAGGTCGCCATCAGCGAAAGAATCGGCATCGAAGCAGTCTCCAGAAGGTGCAATCAGGTCGTAACGAGTCAGCGGCGGATGTGTAACGCCGCCTCGACGAGACGTGCAAGGACGGAAGGTCAGTCAATTGGAAGTTCGGTCGGAACCTGATTGCCTGCCAGGGTGTCGAGGCCGCATCGCCGTTGTTGGTCGATCTGTCAGCGGTGATTCAGCAGATTTGCGTACTGGCTGTTTCACGCCGCACTCTCGTTTATGCTGCGTTTCGTCGATCGATCAGCTGTTCCAGAATCTGCAGCCCGCACGTTACTCCCCTGTTGAGACTCTCCCATGGCGCAGCAAACGCTTCCCATCGAAAATCAGGAGCAGGTTCGTACGCTGTTTGGTTGCCAGGACCAGTTTCTCAAGCAGATCAAGGACCGGCTCGGCGTGCAGGTCGTCGTGCGCGGTGAGGAGCTGCGGCTGAGCGGCACGGACTCGCAGGTCAGTGCGGCGTCAGAAATCTTCCGCGACCTGCAACTGACGCTCGACCGGCATGGCGAGCTGTACCCCGCCGACCTGGAGCAGGCTTTTCAGCGGCTTGAGGGAGTGCCAAACACCAATGTCGACATTGTCACTGGTGAGGCGAGGAGCTCCAGCCAGCCAGGCGATTCTGGTGACGCGGCCAGCTACTCCCATCGATCGCAGGCGGCGGCGCGGTCGTCGCACTCGGCGGGTATCTCGGCCCGACCCGAGTCTGCTCGCGAATCGGTTGGGCTGATGGGATCTTCCGGACCGGGACGCGACCTACCAGCTCGCAGCGGGCAGACGCTCGACGATTCCGCGATCAATCTGTTCGAGAAGGCTCGCCGGGTGAAGCCGCGGACACCGGGGCAGGCTCGGTATGTCGACGCGATCCGTGAAAACGATCTGGTGTTTTGCTCCGGCCCGGCGGGGTGCGGCAAAACGTACCTCGCGGTCGCGATGGCTCTGAACGCGCTGCGGACGGAGCAGGTGCGAAAAATCGTGCTTGTCCGGCCAGCGGTTGAGGCCGGTGAGAAGCTTGGATTTCTGCCCGGCGACCTGCTCGCGAAAGTGAATCCGTACCTGCGACCGTTGCTCGACGCACTGGCTGACATCATCAGTTTTGATCAGGTCAAACGGTACATGGAGCACGACATTATCGAGATCGTTCCGCTCGCATACATGCGAGGCCGGACACTGAATGACACATTCATTATCCTCGATGAAGCTCAGAATACGACGTCGACGCAGATGATGATGTTTCTGACCCGGATGGGCGAGCACTCGAAGATCGTCGTGACGGGCGACCCGACGCAGGTTGACCTGCCGAGCCATATGACTTCCGGGCTCGATGACGCGATCCACCGTCTGAATGGCATCTCTGGAGTTGAAGCGGTGCGGCTGTCCGGTCAGGATATTGTTCGGCACCGACTGGTCCGCGAGATCGTGCGAGCGTACGACGTGGACCAGAAATCGCCGCCTGCCGCCCATTCGCGAAGGAAGTAAACAGCCGGACAACGAGGCGAGGTTCCCTGAGAGCCCGTGACTGTCCCGGCTTCAAAACAATGGCACTCTTCGGCCAGAGGCATCCGCGTCGCCCTCGAAGCACGCGACTTGCGGTAGGAGTTCCGCACGGGTCTGTCGCCCGAGCAGTAGCGGCGTTACGCAATCGTTCCGTTCTGGGCCGCGTTCTGCTGTGTCTGCTGGCGGTCGTTCTGCTCGCGATCGTGTCCGAAGCCTGGCGGACGCCGTTCCCGTACCGCGTCGGTAATCGCCCGATGCACGGCGTGCAGGCGTCTGTCGACTTCCGTCGAGTGAATCGGATTGAAACCGACCGTCGTCGGCAGCAGGCTGAGACGCGCGTCCCGATGCACTTTCGTCGGCAGCCGCTGCTCTCGGAGTCTCTGACTGACAAGCTGCGTGCCGATTTTCAGGTACTGGCCGAGACCGAGTTTCAGCGCGAGATCCCGAAAGACGTTGGCACTCGCTTTGGTCTGCGAGGGAACGAGTCCGGCGACGACGACGCTTCCGAGAGTTCGCTCGATACTGAAGCCTTCGATGCCCTGCGCGACCTGATTCTTGCTCGCGATCTTGGCCCGGATGGCGAGATGGCTCAGACACGCATCGAACGCGTCGAGGGACTGCTCGCCGAATTTCAGCAGTTGCTGCTGGTCATCGATCAGGCGGGGATTATTTACGCGAAGGATGTTGAGCGGCTGCGAATTAAGGACGGAATGCGGCTTCAGATCGCCTCGCCTGGTTCGCCAATCACGACCTTGGTCGGACTTGGAGACGTCGACCTCGAACGCATGGTTCGTCCGGGCGGTCGCATCGCAGCAGTCTGGGAGTCGATTCCGTTGCTGGCGAAGGTCCGTGGTTCGATCGAACGCTGGCTGCAGCAGAGTGTCGAGCCGACGCTGGTTTACGATCGCAACGAAACCGAGCGGGCTCGGCGTGAGGCTCGCGAATCCGTCGAAGTCGTCTTCGAGTCGTGGTACTCGGGGCAGGTACTTGTCGGGCCGGGGGAGGTCATCGAGCTTGACGATCTGGAGCTGCTGAACGACGAGTATCTCGCCGCAGAATCTCATGTGCCGCTCTATCAGCGACTCATCCGCACGGCGACGGTCTTGCTAATGCTGCTTGTGCTGAGCGTGATCAACGGGTACCACCTCGTGCGGCACGAGCGGCATATCGTCCGGTCGTGGACACGGCTGGCGGTTTATCTGCTGGCGATCGTGTTGAGCACGGCTTTCGCGCGAGGTGCGGCGCAGATTCAGGAACTGCAGGTTGAAGTCGTTCCGATCGTCGCCGCCGCGATGGTGTTTGCAGTCGCTTACTCGCAGGTCATGGCCTCGCTGACGGCGTTGACCGTCTGCCTTGTCGTGACGCTGTCGACATTCGGCAGCCTCAGCCAGTTCGTGTCGTTGATGAGCGTCGCCGTGACGGCGATCAATCTGCTCTCGCATGTTCCGTCGCGGTCGACACTGATTCGCGTCGGTTTCCTGACGTCGATCGTCTATTTTGTTGTCTATTCCGGGCTGGCTGTTCTGCGCAGCCACTCGGTCGAGGTTGTCTGGCAGGACTGGCAGATTCTCTCGGACGCAGCAAAAGGAGCGGCGCTGTCGTTTGGAGCAGGATTCCTGGTGGCGGGCAGCCTGCCGTATGTCGAGCGTGCCTTCGGCGTCGTCACCGATATCAGCCTGCTCGAAATGAGCGACATCTCGCATCCGCTGCTGCAGGAACTCGTCCGCCGCGCGCCGGGGACCTACAACCACTCGATCACGGTGGCGAGTATCGGCGAATCGGCGGCGGACGCGATCGGTGCCAATGGCCTGCTCGTTCGCGTCGGAGCGTACTTCCACGACATCGGAAAGATGCTCAAGCCGCAGTACTTCGTTGAGAACACCGAGGGCGGAGCGAAAAGCCGGCACAAGGACCTCGCTCCGGCGATGAGCACGCTGATCATCATCGGTCACGTCAAAGACGGCGTTGACCTGGCACTCGAACATCACCTGCCACAGTCGATTGTCGACTTTATCGAGCAGCATCACGGCACGACGCTGGTGCAGTACTTCTATCACGAAGCGCTGAAGCAGGCTGAAGCTGAGCCGGATCATCGGACCGATGCCCAGGAGTCCTCGTTCCGCTACCCGGGACCGAAGCCGCAGACTCGCGAAGCCGGCGTGATGATGCTGGCCGACGCCGTCGAGAGCGCCAGCCGGACACTCAGTGAGCCGACGCCGAAACGTATTGAATCTCTGGTCAACAAGATCACAATGGACAAGCTCCTCGACGGCCAGTTCGAGGAAAGCAACCTGACGCTCACCGAGATCAACATCATCAAGGACTCACTGACTCACTCGCTGAGTGCCATCTATCACGGTCGGATCAAGTATCCCGATCAGCGGTCCGCGGGCTGAACCGCAAGGCATCCATGTACCAGATCGACATCTCCGACAATCAGGACTGCCTGCAACTCGACGCGGACTACCTCACCGAGGTCGTCCGGAAAACGCTCGAAGCGGAACAGGTTGCCGCCGCCACGCTGAGCATCGCGATCGTCGACAATCCGACGATTCACGAACTCAATCGCGAGTACCTGCAGCACGATTACGAAACCGACGTGCTCAGCTTTCTGCTCGAAGACGCCGACGAATCGCTCGAACAGCCGGGCAGGCCGCGCGGCTTCGGTAAGAGCATCGACGGCGAAGTCATCGTCAGTGCCGAGTACGCGAAGGACCTTTCCGCGGACTACGACTGGGAACCGCTGCACGAACTGCTGCTTTACATCGTCCACGGCGTCCTGCACCTGTGCGGCTACGATGATCTGTCAGAGGACGAACTGCCGCTGATGCGGGAACGTGAACGAGCCGTCTTTGAACTG
>JAPOLP010000092.1 GCA_029977045.1 Planctomycetota bacterium | reverse complement strand
GGGCGAGGTCGAGTTCCGGGTCGGCCTGCAGCGTCGGCTGAACTCCAAGAAACGTGACACGGCTGACTTCAGCGGTGTCGAGTGCCTCGACCTGAAAGCCAGTCGCGATGTAGAGACGGTCGCGGAACGCCAGTCGGTTCTGAGCTTCGCGGACGGAGCTGGTCGCGACGCAGCGGACGTCGTGTTCGGCGATTCCGTACGAGTCCAGCACCTCGCGGTAACTGCGCAGAACGCGGACCGCGTTTTCGATCGTCGCACGGCTAAGCCGACCGGTGGTGAACGTGTCTTTTCCGAGGGCAACCGGCTGCGTCAGCGTGTCGAGCGTTCGGATCGAACCGTCTCCGCGAATCTCGCCAATCGCCAGCCGGATCGCACTCGTGCCGATGTCGATCACGGCCACCTGTCGCGGTGGAGGCAGAGCGGCGTCATTATCAACGGCGAAAAGGCTCGATTCCTGAGTGCCAGTGCTCATTGCGTTTCTTAAGAAGTAGTCGTCGGCGATCAGAGCTGCGGGCTGGATCGCTCAAAATCCTGCCAGTTGCGGAAGTTATCGGCTGCGGCTTTCACCCTGCCAGTTCAGCGTCCATCATTCCGCAGAGATTAACGGACGAGGCGATGTCAAACCGCCTGTGTAGTAGACAAGTCCACGAGCCCCACCTGCCTCCCGACCTCGGGACTCGCGGGCTTGTCCACTACAGCAAGCTTTCCATTGCTGTATGCCCCTTCGATCTGGAGCAATTTCAATGCCACGTTCGGTCTGGCTGTGTGTTCTGACCCTGCTGTTTCAGCTCGGTCTGTCCCGTTCGAGTCTGGTCGCGGCAGAGCGACCGAACATCGTGCTGATCATGGCCGACGATCTTGGGCTTGAGTGTCTGCAGTGCTACGGTGGAACGTCGTATCAAACGCGGCGACTCGACCAGCTCGCCGCCGAGGGGCTGCGGTTTACGCACGCTTATTCACAGCCACTGTGCACTCCGACGCGCGTGCAACTGATGACCGGGCGGTACAACCACCGCAACTGGATCAGCTTCGGGATCCTCGATCCGCAGGCGAAAACGTTCGGGCATCTGCTTCGCGACGCCGGCTACCGGACCTGCATCACGGGCAAGTGGCAACTGCAGTCGTACGATCCTCCCGACTTTCCGAATGCGGCTCGGCGGCGGGGCATCGGGATGAAAGTGACCGATGCCGGGTTCGAGGAGCACTGCCTGTTCCACTCGTGGCACACCGAGGACAAGGGCTCGCGCTACGCCAACCCAACGTACTACCGGAACGGGAAGCTGGAACACGCCGACGGCAAGTATGGTCCGGACATCTCGGTCGACTTCGCTCTCGACTTCATGCAGCGGCACCGCGACGAGCCGATGTTCGTCTACTACCCGATGTCTCTGCCGCACTGGCCGATGGTGCCGACGCCGGACTCGGAAGAGTGGGCCGATCCCGCCCAGCGGCTCGACGAAAGCACGGACTACTTTCCCGACATGGTCGCCTACATGGACAAGGTCGTCGGCCGGTTTGTTGACGGCATCGACAAGCTCGGCCTGAAGGACAACACGCTCGTTCTGTTTTATGGAGACAACGGCACGGACCGGCGAATTACATCGAAGCTCGGCGACAAGGACGTTCAGGGTGGCAAGGCAACGCCGGCTCAGACAGGCATCCGGGTTCCGTTGATCGCTCGCTGGCCAGCGGCGATCAAAGGCGGCAGAACATCGTCCGATCTGATCGACGCGTCCGACTTTCTGCCAACGCTCGCCGAGTTGGCCGGGACGCAGATTCCGAAAGACTGGCAGCACGACGGCGTCAGCTTCGCACCGCAGTTCAAGGATCAGTCGGGCACCAAACGTGACTTGGCCTTCTTCTGGTACGACCCGCGGCCAGGCTGGGACAAGAAACGCTACTCGCGGCACATCTTCGCACTCGACCACAACTACAAGCTGTTTTCCGATGGCCGTTTTTTTGACATTCGCGGCGAAGGCGTCCGCGAAGTCGCGCTCGATCCGGACGAACTTTCCGCCGAAGCAAAAGCTGCCCGCACGAAGCTTCAACGCGTGATCGACCAGACAATGCGGCCACCAGTTTCCCCGGCTGCGAAAGTTCTCGTCGATGCATTCGGCGATCCGGTCGAGCGGAAAAACTGAGTCACGCCGTTCGGTCTGGCCACTTGCAGACTGGATCGCCAGCCGCGACATTCCCTGGCCAGTCAGGTGTCGCTCGTGCTGCCGGAGTTGAGCCTGCTTCACGCCGCGTTGATCGATCACTGCTCGACGTCGGCGTCCCACCTCTCGTCCTGCCCAGCGCTGTATCTCCGCAAAGGTTTCCACAATGAAGTTCTCGACGCTGACTCTCCGTGTGTTGACTCTCTCCGTGCTGGCTGCGGTCGGACTGGCCGTTTCGGCAGATAGCCTGCGTGCCGGTGACTGGCCGACATTTCGCGGTGCTGAGCGGACGGCGGTGGCTCCGGATACCGGGCTGCTGACCTCGTGGCCGGAAGGCGGGCCGAAGCTGCTGTGGGAAGCAAAGGGGACGGGACGCGGGTATTCGAGCCTCGCGATCGCTGGCGACCGGATCTACACACTCGGCGACCGATCCTCGCTGGCCGACGGAGACAACAGCGAGTTCCTGCTGTGCTTCAGCCGGGAAGATGGCTCGCCGATCTGGAAGTTAAAGACCGGCAACCCGTGGGACCAGGGAGCGCCCGACTGGCAGGGATCACGCAGCACTCCGACGGTGGACGGTGACCGGGTTTACGTTCTGACTCCGCACGGTGACCTGGTTTGTGCCAGCACGGACGGCGTCGAGAAGTGGCGGAAGAACCTGAAGGCCGACTTCGATGGCAACAAAGGCGACAACTGGGGGTACGGCGAATCGGTCACGATCGACGGTGACCGGCTGATCTGCACGCCGGGCAAGGAAAAGAACACGGTGGTCGCGCTTAACAAGCTGACGGGCGACCTTGTCTGGTCCGCCGCTCGTGCTGGTGACCGTGGTGCCGGACACTCGTCAATCGTGATTGCGCAGGTTGGCAACACTCGTGTTTACGTTCAGACGACAGCCAGCGGAGCACTGGGTGTTCGAGCTGACGACGGCAAACTGCTGTGGAGCTACGAGATTGACCGCACGACGGCCGTCATCCCGACTCCAATCGTTCGCGGTGATCTCGTCTTCTTCGCCGCTGGCTATGGACGAGGAGGAGCATTGCTGCGTCAGGTCGCTGGAGCCAATGGCGACGTCACGGTTGAAGAGGTCTACCCGGTCACCAACAAACTGGCGAACAAACACGGCGGCATCGTGCTGGTTGGGGATCACCTCTACGGAGACACGGACGATCGCGGCACTCCGTTCTGTGCCGAGCTGATGACGGGGAAAGTCGTCTGGCAGTCGCGTGGCTCCGGAAAGCGTTCCGCGAACGTCGTCGCTGCCGACGGGTATCTCTACATCCGGTACTCCGACGGCACGCTGGTTCTGGTGAAGGCGACGCCGGACGGATACGAGGAATCCGGGCTGCTGAAGATCCCCGGCAGCGATTCACAGCCCAGCTGGTCGCACTCAGTGATCCTCGACGGAAAGCTGTATCTCCGCGAGGGCGACAACCTGCTGTGCTACGACTTGCGAGGTTAGTGTCGACCAGCAGCGGGACCGCAGGCTGGAACTCTCTCGCGTCTCAGGTCAAAGCCGCGCAATCGATTCAGATCGATCGTCAGCGATCACGCGTCTGTGGAGAGCCATCGGTGCTTCGCTCGCGGCGAGGAGTGCGCTTGTCGCTCATTCGCCAGACCGTCGCGTGCGGACAGAAACAGTGCGTATCTTCAACGTTCAGAACGCATTAGGGCGGATCGCCGTTCAGACGCCCCGTGCGGTATCTCACTGAAACGAAAGGCAGCCGAACGAAACCAGTCAGACGTGGCCATGTCCCGACCTAGCTTTGGGCTGACGGGCCATTGAATCACGCAACTCAGAGCTTCACCACTTTGGGCCTGACTGGGAATCAGAACCGTGCGGGCATTGAGACACCTCTCGATCACCAATCTTTCGATCAGAAGCCGGCTGCTCTTCCTCGCCGGACTGTCCGCCCTGGCGTCAGTCCTGCTGGCGAGCGTCGTCTTTCATTTTCGCAGCGCTCGCAGTGCTCAGGACGCTCAACTGGTCCGGCTGCAGTCGCAGGCCCGGATGCTGGCCTTCAACAGCTCGGCCGTTGTGCTGTTCAGCGACGCAGATTCCGCGCGAGAGCTGCTGCAGTCACTGCGGTCCGAAGAAGACGTCCTGCAGGCCGCGCTGTATGACGACACGGGCAATCAGCTCGCGTCGTACGTGGCGTCGAGCGGTCCGGTCAACTGGCCTGGCGCCCGACAGCTGACTGCTGTAGAGAACTCATATTGCGCAGAAGCCGAATCCGGGGTCGTGCTGATCGAACCGGTTTCGGAAGCCGACCAGCGAGTCGGGACTCTGTATCTGAAGGCGAGCAACGACAGCGTTCGCAGCCAGGTTCTCGCCTCGCGACAGGCAACCGGTTACGTCGGTCTGGCGGCTCTGGCATTGGCGATTGTGCTTGCGACTGTTCTGCAGCGTCCGATTTCGCGGCCGCTGCTTGGGATGGCTCAGGTCGCTCAAGAGATCGCAGCGGAAAATGACTACTCGCTCCGAGTTGACGCTGCCGACTGTGTCGGAGAGATCTGCGTTCTGTCCAACGCCTTCAACAGCATGCTGACTCAAATTCAGGACGCCGAAACGCAACTGTCGCAGGCGAATCAGACTCTGGAAGCACGCGTCCGCGAACGGACGAGCGAACTGGCGAGGGCACTCGAAGCGGCTCAGGCGGCCAACCGAGCCAAAAGCGAGTTTCTGGCCAACATGAGCCACGAAATCCGCACGCCGCTCAATGCGATCATCGGCTTCTCCGAACTTCTGCGGCGCGATGACAACTCATTGCCGCCGACCGAGCGGCTCGACTACCTGGCGACGGTTCACTCCAGCGGCAAGCACCTGCTCAACCTGATCAACGACATTCTCGATCTCTCGAAGATCGAAGCCGGCCATCTGCAGGTCGAAATGCTCGACTGCTCGCCGCACCGGATCATCTCCGAGGTGATATCGGTCATGCGGGTCAAAGCCGGCGAGAAGGATTTGAAGCTCGACTACACCTGGACGGGACCATTCTGCGAGACCGTGCACACCGACCCGTCGCGTCTGCGGCAACTGGTTCTGAACCTGGTCAGCAACGCGGTCAAGTTCACGCCGTACGGTCGAGTCCACGTCGATGCACGGCTGGATCTTGATCAGGAGCCACGCCTGGTCGTCGATGTGATCGACAGCGGCATTGGTATTCCGCAGGACAAGATTGACTCGATCTTCGACCCGTTCTGCCAGGCGGACAATTCCGTCACGCGACAGTTCGGCGGTACGGGGCTCGGCCTGACGATCAGCAAGCGGTTCGCTGAAGCTCTGGGTGGCTGTTTGAAAGTCGAGAGCCAGCCAGAAGAAGGCAGCCGCTTCACTCTCGAAATCGATGCCGGTGCGATTGATCCGGACTCGCTGGTCGACAGCCCGCCGAAGTCCGATAGCCTGGGCTTCCACCAGGACCGCAACAGTCTCGACGCGATTCAGCTGAGCGGCCGGATTCTGGTGGTCGACGATGGAGACACGAACCGGCGTCTGATCCGCCTGCTGCTGAGCAGGACGGGGCTGACAATCGTCGAAGCCTGTAACGGCCAGGAAGCCGTCGACAAAGCAACGCGAGACAGCTTTGATCTCATCCTGATGGACATGCAGATGCCCGTCCTTGATGGATACCTGGCAACGCAGCGTCTGCGCGAACTGAGGGTCAACACGCCAGTCGTCGCTCTGACGGCTCACGCGATGGCCGGCGATCGGGACAAGTGCTTGAAGGCGGGATGCGACGGCTATCTCACGAAGCCCGTCAACCAGGACGACCTGTTGACCTGCGTGGCTGAATACACAGCGTTCGCCGTTCCGTCGTCAAACGCGACATCAAAGCAGGACGTCTTCCGAACCGTCCCCGAGGACCTCATGGACAGTCTGGCTGGCCTGGGCGGTGGCGAACCGTTTGACCTGAGCCTTGTGAATTCCGTTGCCCCAGTTCGGTCTCAGACGGAGTCGCAACAACACACTGACACCGCAACGCCGACACCGGCCATCGCTGGCGGCGATTCATTCCCGATCGAATCGACGCATCCGATGGACGACCCGGACTTCCGCGAGCTTGTGGCCGAGTTCATCGAACACCTGCAGCCGAAGCTGGTTGAGCTTCGGACAGCTGTCGACGCTGATGACTGGAACGCACAACGCGAGATCGGCCACTGGCTCAAAGGTGCGGCTGGTAGCGGAGGATTTCCGGCACTCGCTCAACTGGCCGATCCACTGCGAGATGCAGCGCACTCGGAAAACCGACTCGATGCCGCCGTGGCTTTCACGAATATCGAACAGATGTCCGAGCGCCTGGTCGTGCCGGATACCAGCTACCTGGCTGCCTGTCCTTGAAATGAAGGCGTCGCCGAGACTGCCTCTGACTCACCTGGCGAAATGCCTGTCTGAAACAATCCGAATTCCGGAGAGAAAACAATGCCCGCGACACTGATTCCCGCAGCCGCTGGAGGACAACTCAGCAGTAAGATCGAAGAGCTGCTGCAGTCCATCCCGGTCTGCCACTGTGATGCGGAGATGAGCAGCCGCTCGTGGCTGTCGCCCGATCCGCTGCCCGTCAAACGCGAGCCATGCACCGACGACGTGTTCGACTCCAGAATTCTGGTTGTCGATGACGAGCCCGTGAACGCGAAGCTGGTCCGCAAGTACCTGCAGAGTTACGGCTACCGCGACGTCACGATTCAGTGCGAGCCACTCGAAGTCATCCCGACGATGCTCGAACGTCCCTGCGACCTCGTCCTGCTGGACGTCGTCATGCCGGGCATGAGCGGGCGGGAAGTGCTCACTCAGATGCGGCAGACGCCCGAACTGCGCGAAACCAGCGTCATCGTTCTCACGACGGAAATCGATCGCAAGACGCGACTGGACATGCTCAGCCGCGGCGCCACGGACTTTCTCGCGAAGCCGGTTGATCCCGTCGAAACGGCGACGCGCATCCGCAACGCTCTCGTCAACGCCGTCTATCGCCGACACTGGAGAGCGTACGCGGCGGAACTCGAACAGGCTGTCTCTGAACGCAGCCAGTCATTGGTGCGTGCTCAGTTCGAGCAGCTGCGATGTCTGGCCCGAGCCGCCGAATTTCGCGACGACGAAACCGGCCAGCACGTCATTCGGGTCGGTCGGTTTGCCGCGCTCCTGGCGGACAGAATCGGGATGGACAGTAACTTTGTCGACATGATTCGGAACGCCGCTCAGCTTCACGATGTAGGCAAAATCGGAATTCCGGATTCGATCCTGTTGAAACCCGGGAAGCTGAGCGAAGCAGAGTTTTCGATCATGAAGGAGCACTGCCGTTTTGGGACCGGCATCTTCGGAGTTCGCGACGACATCGAACTCGTACGAGCCGAGAAGGCTGACGACGAGTGCGAGGATGACAATTGCGGCTGCAGGTCGCCTCTTTCGGAACTGTCGCGCAGTGAGATTGGATTGAATGCGAGTTTGCTGCGGCTGGCGACTTCTCCACTGACGCGGATGGCCGCACTCATCGCGCTGACGCATCACGAGAAGTGGGACGGATCCGGCTACCCGCTGGGGCTGGTTGGCGAGGACATCCCGCTGGAAGGACGCCTCACGGCGATTGCTGACGTGTTCGACGCTCTCAGTTCGGCGCGGCCGTACAAGCCGGCGTTCCCCTTTGACCGCTGCTTCGCAATCATCGAAGAAGGTCGAGGGAAGCACTTCGACCCAACACTCGTCGACGCCTTTCTGGCCTGCCGCGACGAGGTGATCCGCATCCGCCAGGAATACCCTGAGTAACGACCGCAGCTTGAGTCGGTCGAAATTCATGCTGAACATTCACGCTGAGCCGGCCGCTCAGTGATTGATTGTGAATCCGCGATGCGGTTCTTCTGAGTGTAATGCCGCACTCAAATGCAATTGGCTGAGGGCGCCAATGCGACTGATGGTGGGCGACTTTGCGTCATGTGACGCCTGCAACATCCGAAGGATCAGAATGCTGAAGAACGTGTCGACATCGAGACGTAAGGGCTCGCGGTTGAGGACGCTCTTCCACATATTCAAACACAGGGCCAACCCGTCACCGCAAGACAGAAACAGCAGTTTCCTGTCACGTGGGGAACGGGAACCAGGTAAGAGACACAGGGAATCCGGCCTGTGCCGGTGAGGGTCTCTGCCATTCGCGGGTCACACATTTCATTTCCCGGCTCAGCCCGCCACGCGACATCATGCGATATTCTCAAACCTGCCTGACAGGGCGGCTGTTTCTGCCGTCACTGCGGACAATGCATTCGGCGTTGTTCCGGCGAGGCTGGTGCGCGTGTTGCCTGACGCTATTGCTCCTGCTGACGTTTGCCGCTCGTCCGCTGATTGCTCAGGAAACAACGATCGTTCAGCAGAACGTCGTTCTGCCCGAACGCGAATGCCAGTTGAAGTACGCGTACCTCTACAGCTTCAGCCTGCTGATGAACTGGCCGGATACCGCGTTCGAGTCGCCGTCGGCGCCGTTCGTGATTGGCGTGTACGGCCACAAGGACTTCGGCGAACTCCTCGATCGCCTGGCGCGGTCGAAACAAGTTCGTGGTCGGCGGATCGAAATTCTCCGGATGAAGAAGCCTGAGGATTACCGCTCATGTCACATCCTCTACATCACCGAATCAACGTCGGCAGCGGATCGTGATGCTCTGCTGAAACGCACCCGCCACAAGCCCGTACTCATTGCTGGCGAGACTTCCCGATTCCACCAGGCAGGCGCGGTCGTCAACTTCTACCTTGCCGACGAGTCCGTCCGATTCTATTTGAATCTTGACGAAGCCGACCGTCGCCAGCTCTCCGCGAGTGCCCGTCTGAGCAAGGTCGCCACCGTCGTCCGCGACGATCGCTCATCACGCGGTTCAAACGTCGCCGGTCCGTGACTGGCAGTCGACGCGTTACGACCGGAACTTCATTCTCCGAAAGCTGCTGTCTGATCACTTCTGGCGGACGTCGTAGCAGAGCAGCGTGCTCTGGTCGCGTAGGTACATCAGGCCGTCGACGATGACGGGGTGCGGCCAGCTTTTTCCGTTGTTCGTAGCCAGCTTGAACTCGCCCTTCAGACGATATTCCTCGGGCGTCGCTTCGATCAGGGCCATCGTGCCGTCTTCGTAGCGGAAGTAGAGGTTGCCATCGGCCAGCAGGATCGCTGCCGAGCCTGAACCGGGGCCGCGGCCTGCGTTCCACGCGATGTTTCCGGTGGCCAACTCGACGCACAGCGGGAAGCCCTGATTGTGGCCGTGGCCGCAGTAGATGTGATCGCCGAGCAGGATCATCCCACCGTGATGGTTCTGCATCGTTTTGGAATCGAGGAAGTAGACCTCTTCGGCGGACAGCTTTCCGCTATCGTTTTTGATCTTCAGCAGTGCCGCGCCGGTGCCGTAACCCGTCGAGCAGAACACGTAGTCGTCCTTGATGATCGGCGTCGGGATGTTCGCTGTGCCGTTCGCGATTTTGTTGTAGCTCCACAGGTGCCGGCCATCGTCTGCCGCGACCGAGATGACTCCGCGACCCGTCAACTGAATGTACTGCTTAACGCCTGCTGCGTGGCTGATGACGACGGACGAGTAACCCGCTCCGTCCTTGCCTCGCTGCAGCGACTCAGCAGGCATGGCCGATTCCCAGATGACGTCGCCGCTGCTCTTGTCGAGCGCGACGATGACGGCCTTCTCGGCACCCGGCGTGACGATCAGCCGGTCGCCGTCGACGAGTGGGGACTCGCTGTAGCCCCAGCCGGACATCATCTGCCCGCCGAAGTCCTTGCCGAAGTTCTTCTGCCAGACGACCGATCCCGACAGCGCGTTCGCACAGAGGAGATCGCCTTCCCGGCCCAGTGCGAAGACGAGGTCGCCATCAACCGTCGGCGTACAGTTCGGACTGCCGTTGCCAACTCGCGTTGACCACAACTCCTTCCCGGTCGCACGGTCCGCCGCAATAAGATCGCAACCGCCCTTGCGAGACCCCATCGTGAAGATGCGGTCGCCAACGATCGCCACCGACGAGAACCCGCCGCCGAAACCGTCGGCCTGCCAGACAAGCGGCGGTCCGCTTTCCGGCCACTCTTTCAGCAGCCCGGTCTCCGGAGCGATCGCCGTCCGATCCGGCCCGCGCCACGACGGCCAGTCTTTGGCAACGCTGGTCGAAGTCAGCAGGGAAACGACGACGAACACAACGCTCAGGCAGCAGGTAAGACAACGCATCGCTGGGCTCCGATCTGGCACGGGTTTCCGACGATCGCCACGCAGGCAGACGATCGAGCCGGATTCTGACGACCGGCCCTTTGTTCGCAAGGTCGGCTGCGTCGAGCAAGCTGTAGGCAGGTTTCTCCAAAACCTGCACAGTCGCAGAGAAAACACTGAGTCGCCTCAGCAGCTAACGACGCAGCAGGCCAGACAGCCGAGTGCGCTTCGATTCCTGTAACAGATTCCGGCGAGTCTGCTGACGAAACCTCAGTTTCGGAGAAACTGAACTACGGCTGCTCGACAACTTCGGTAACCGGCTGGTTGTGAGCCGTCACACGTTCTCGCATAATCCGCCGCCGCTCGACGCTGGGGCACCCGCTGATTGCCCGACAAATCTCGACGCCGCGTTTCCGTCTTATTCTCAGGCCCTCGCCGCGAGGCACTGCCATGTTGAATCCCTATCGATTTCTCACGTCCAGTCTGATGGCGTTCTCGCTGCTCATTGGCGGCTGTTCGGGCGGCTCGAACGACGCTGGTTCTGAATCAGCGTCATCTGAAGCGTCCGGCTCGAACGAGCCTGCACCGCAGGCTGTTGCCAGCAACGACAGTCCGAGCGAAGACTCAGGAAACGAGGAACCGGCACCGACGTTTTACAAACCGATCACGCTCGGCGGCGGTGGTTCGACAGCACAGAACGGTGGCTCATCGAGCGACTCAGCATCAGCAGACGAAGCAACCGGCCCGCCGCCGACTCCCGACGAAGTCATGGCGGGACTCAAACCAATCGCGACGGTGCTCGTCGGCGACTGGACCAGCATTCTGAAGAATGCCAGCATCAACGAAGCTCACAACTGGATCTGGGACGTAAAGTCCGATCCCGCAAAGCCGTCGATCGTTCTGCAGATTCCAGACGGCCAGTTCTTCACCGAAGCCCGGATTAGTTACTCGCCGCGGAAGTCGCAGTTCACGATGACGACGACCGACGCGGACAAGGCGAAACGCAGCTACGTCGGCACGTTTGAAGAACCGCCACAGGACGTCCCCAGCGACGACGGCAAGTCGGTCGAGCGAACGTTCAAGCTGGCGTTTGAAGAGCAGGACGGCACCGCTGGCTCGAACGAGAAGTTCCGCTACGTCATCGCTCAGCAGAACAACAACCGCTACCTGATGGAGGTCCACAAGGCGCGAGGCAGCGCGGCGTTCCGCCTGCGGGATGTCGGCGGAACTCAGCGCAACGGTGTCTCGTTTGCGAAGGCCGACGACGATTACGGCGACCGGACCTGCGTCATCTCCGGAGGCCTCGGCACGACAGCCGTCACGCACAAGGGGCGCACGTATTACGTCTGCTGCTCAGGCTGCGCGGCGGCCTTCAATGACGATCCCGAAACGTGGATCGCGAAGTACGAAGCGAAGAAGAAAGAAAAAGAGAAACTGAACTGATCCGCCACAACAAGGCGGCCAGCCTCACTCACAGCACGCAGACGGAAATTCTGCCACAGCACGATGAATGGATTGCTCGGACGACTCATGAAGAAGAAACCCGCCGTGAAACCCGGCCCTGCCAACCAAAGTTATGGTCTGCAGGTGGC
>JAPOLP010000531.1 GCA_029977045.1 Planctomycetota bacterium | reverse complement strand
TTTCTGCCGGCAGGCTGGTTGCGCTGCGAATGGCGGCTTCGAGCGGCAGGACGTTTTCCTGTAGACAGTAGTAGCCAATCTTGCGGGGGAACGTGCCGTAGTTGCGCGGGTGTGGGCGGTCGGCGCCGGGGAGGTAGGCTCGACCGTCGGACGCGGTCGCCACGAAGTCGATCGCCATGATGCGCCGCACGTCTTCCTCGTCCATGCTGAAATTGACGATCGACGCTCCGCCGCCTCGGAAGATCTCGTACGCGATCTCAATCGGCTGCCGCTTCTCGGCCTGAGCGATGTCCAGCAGGCTGCGGCCAACCCACTGGCGTTTGGGCGAGTAGCTGACGATGCGGACGGCATCGCCGTTGTTCTTCTTCTCGATCGACTCAGCAACGAGCTTCCGCAGTTCCGGACCTTTGTCCTTCGAATCCAGCCGCTCGATCAGATCACCTCGCCCGCCCGCTCGCGCCCACGACGGCAGCAGCGTGGCGTCGAGCGACGTGCTGGAGGCGATGTACGGGTACTGATCCGCCGTAACCGCCCTGCCCTGCTCCCGCTCCTGCGCAATCATCCGAGCCGCTTCGCGAACAAGCCCCCAGGCATCCCGGCCACTCGACTTGAAGTGCGAAATGTGAACCGGCAGGTCCGCCTGACGCCCGATCTCCAGAGCTTCCTCAACCGACTGCAGCAGCTCGGTTCCCTCACCGCGAATATGGCTCGCGTAAATCCCGCCGTGCTTCGAGACAACCTTCGCAATCGCGATCAGCTCGTCCGTCGACGCGTACGAACTCGGCACGTAAATCAACCCGCTCGACATCCCCCACACGCCATCGCGCATGGCCTTGTCGGTCAGGTCGAGCATCTTCTGCATCTCCCGCTCCGACGCTTCACCCAGCCCGCTGCCGCGAACGTGTCCCCGCAGCGACCCCTGCGGCAACAGGTGCGCGAAATTCGGCCCCGCCCCGTGCTCGTCGATCTGCGAGTAATACTCCGCCGCATCCACCGGCCCGGACCCGCAGTTCCCCGTGACAATCGTCGTGCACCCCTGCGTCAGAAAATTGGCCACCAGCCGAGTCTCCGGCTTCACGACCTGCTGGTCCGAGTGATTGTGGAGATCGATAAACCCCGGACAGACAACCAGCCCCGAGCAGTCGATCGTCCACACCGCGTTCACGTTCGCCGAGTCACCAACCGCAACGATCTTCCCGTCCGCGATCGCGACGTCAGCCACCCGCCCCGGCGATCCTGCCCCATCATGCACCATCCCACCCTTCAGCAGCACGTCGGCTTTGACCTCGTCAGCGGCGATCGCCTGCCCCGACGGAAGACCAGCAAACCCAAGACAGCAGCCAATCAGCACGGACGCAATGAATCGAAACATGACGTGACCTTTCAGAACCAGCCTGGCAAACGGGTTTCCCGCCGTAGCGAAACTCGCGCAGAGTTTCGATTCACCAAAGCGAATCTGCCAGCGAGAGACTGGCACCATTCGCTCAACGACGGGTCTCACGGTGGCAGACGTCTGCCTCAGTGCACGTCGGCGGGCCGATCGTCCCCCTGCCTGCTCACATTGGGCAACAACCCATCCCCGTCAGTTCACACGAGCAGACAATCCTGCGAAAGTCTCCTCTGATTGCCAATCTCAGCGTGTCGGACGGACCTCATGCCGCAGGAATTTCAGAATGTCGTTTGCACCGTTTGCGGCTGTGTCTGCGACGACTTGAGCCTGCGTTTTGAGAACGGACTCATGATTGCTGGAGACAATCTGTGTTCTCTATCCCGGCCATGGTTTGAACGTCTCTCGGAAGCAGCAGAACCGGAGAAACAACCGCCCGTCGCTCGGATTCACGGGCGGCCAACTTCGCGTGAGGCAGCGTTGTTCGCGGCGACGGAGATTCTGAAAGCGAGCCGTGCTCCACTGGTTTACGGACTCGCCCGCAGCAGCACGCCGGGGCAGCGAGCGGCCGTCGCTCTGGCCGAACAGACGGGTGCGGTTATCGACACGACGGCCTCAGTCTGCCACGGGCCGTCGATCATGGCGATTCAGCGAGTTGGCGAATCAACGTGTACGCTTGGCGAAGTCCGCGAACGTGCGGACCTGGTCGTCTTCTGGGGAGCGGATCCGGCGACCACCCATCCGCGACATCTCGAACGGTATTCCGCCGACCCGAAATCCGAGACGCTGCCGAACGGGCGTCACGATCGAACGCTGGTCGTGATCGACTCAAACGAAACGGAAACCTCTCGAACTGCTGACCGCTTCATTCGCGTTGCCGAAACTCGGGACTTCGAGCTGATCTCGGCGTTGCGACTTCT
Organism: Planctomycetota bacterium; assembly: GCA_029977045.1. Lineage (GTDB taxonomy): Bacteria > Planctomycetota > Planctomycetia > Planctomycetales > Planctomycetaceae > JAPOLP01. The sequence continues at coordinate 2,540 of JAPOLP010000531.1, read as the reverse complement.
GATCGCAGGTCAGCCCGTGCCTGCGACCGTGAACTGCGGCGTCGCAGCCAGCGAAGTCGAGGAACTCGCATCGCTGCTGACAAACTGCAGGTACGGAGTCGTCTTCTTCGGGCTCGGAATCGCGCAACAGAGCCTCGGGCATCTGGTCGTTGAGGCACTGCTGCAGCTTGTGGCCGAGTTGAACGCTCACACAAGGTTCACAGCTCGCCGGCTGCGAATTCCTGGCGACGTCAGCGGCGCCGACAGCGTGCTCTGCTGGCAGACGGGCTATCCGTTCGCAGTGAATCTCAACCGGGGATTTCCTCGCTACAACCCCGGCGAGTTCTCAGCTTCCGATCTGCTGCGTCGAAATGAAATCGACGCCTGCATTGTCATCGGCAGTGAGAGCGTTGCGGACTTTCCCGACGAAGCGCTGGAGACGCTGCGGCAGATACCGACCGTTGTGCTCGACTATCCGCACGCGGAGTGTCGGTTTCAGCCGACCGTCTCGCTGACGACCGCCGTTTACGGAGTTCACGCGGCGGGCACCGCCTACCGCATGGACGAAATGCCGCTGCCGCAGCGACGCCTGATCGCCAGCGACTATCCGACCGACGAAGAAGTCCTGGAGACACTGCGCCGACTGCTGTTATCGGCGACTGGGCTCGCTTGAAACAGCCCGACGTCCGGCAGCAGAACAGCACGATCCGATGTGCGAACAGAAGACAAGAAGGTAACGAAGGCTGTCCCCCTCTTCGTTTCCTTTTCATCTTCTGTTCGATAACGCGATGCGCCAACTTTTCCGTCGTCCTCAGTTCTCGTGTGTTGCGAGAAACCGCTCAGCCATTTCACGGCGGATGCGGAGCATCAACGGCTTTTCGAGCAGGTTGAAGTGGTCGCGGCCCGGCACGATTTCAACCACCGCGTCGCTGCCGAGTTTCTCCAGCGACTTCTTCAGCAGGACCGTCGCGCCCTCAAGATAAAACGTGTCCTGGTCGCCCATGATGACGTGCAGCTTGCCCTTGAGCCTGGGTTCAAGCTCTGCCCAGTTGCGTTCGAGAAGCAGGCGGATGTCGTACTTCTCCCAGTGCTTCGTCACCGCTGTGTCCACGACGCCGGTCTTGCGATCCCAGATCAGCAGTGGCTTGCCATCGTCTCCTCGCGGGCTGAAAACAGCCTCGAAGCTGTGAAGCTGTCCGCCAGGACCGAGAACCCATTCCATCTCGGCGAAGCCCTGGTACCAGAGTCGCACGACGCCGTTGATTCGAGCCAGCGGTCGCGGTTTGTCGTCGGCGTCGACGTACATGTTTTCATTCGACTGATAGAGATTGATCCGCTGAAAGTCGCGGAAGTCGACCGGATCGGGAGCCGTGCTCCAGGTTCCGTTGAAGTGGTCCGGGTAGGCCACTTGAATCCAGAGACTGCTCCAGCCACCAGAAGAATGTCCTGTGACGAAGCGCGCCTGCGGCGACGCGATGGCTCGGAACTTCTGTTCGAACGCCGGGATGAACTCGTCGACCAGGCACTGCCCGCGAGGTCCGTTGTTGGCCGAATCAGCGAAGACGTGATGTCCGAGCGGGCAACTTGGATCGAGCATGACGCGAATGAACTCGACGCCGCCAGGATTGTCCTCAGCAATTGGCTCGTCCAGGACGTTGCGGAAGTGGTCGCCGCCAAACCCCGGAACGGTGAAAATCGTCGGGTACCGCCGATCAGGCTCGTCGTAGTAACTCTGTGGCAGAATGACGCTGGCATTCTGAAAGACATCACGACCATAGAATTTCGAGAGCAGTTCCGACCGGACGGACAGCAGCTTCGTCCAGCGTGTTTCGGAAAACGTCTTGCTCGGGACGAGCGTGTCGATCGTCAGCGAAGACTGCTGGCCGGTCTGCGAAATCTGAATGACGTTGCTGTATCCATTTCCCGGTCCGACACCAATCGTTCGCTCCCACGGATTAAATCGAGCTACGGCCTGTGCACGAAAACCGGCGAGGTTCATTTCTTCGAGGTCAACAGGGTAGGCAAGCATGCCCTTTGTCTGGCTGCTGGAGATTGCAAGTGGGGTGTCTGGCTTCCAGTCGTTGACCTCGACCGACAGAAACTGCTCCGGCACGAACCAGCTGGGGCCGGTTCGAGGCTGCTCGTGCTCCTGGCTGAAGATCAGATACAGCCGACCGGTGAAGGGCTCCTTGCGAGCAGAACTTGAAAACTGAACAGAGAACTCCCAGCGATCGGCGGCGGCAGCATCCTGCACGGGACCAGTTGATAACGCGGTCAGGAGAGCAATCACGGCTGAAAGAATCAGTCGGGATATCCGTCGAACAATTCCGGGTGAAGCAGTCATGGCAACCGACAGCTTTCAGATTGAGGATTCGAGATGGTTCTGCTGGTGCCGGCCCAAAGACCGTACCGAAGATGGATCGCTTCGTAACGTCAGACGGTGGGAGACTCAAGCGGAAGCCGGTGACCTGACGCGAGCTGCGGTATCCACGATACGTCCGGCGAGTTTTCCAGTATCGAAAGACCAACTAAGCTCACTCGCCATCGCATTTCAAACTCGG
>JAPOLP010000807.1 GCA_029977045.1 Planctomycetota bacterium | reverse complement strand
ATGAACTGGCAGCACGTCAACGATTCCGGTTTCGGCGGTCAGATTCCATCGAGATACGGTGTCTCGGCGATTCCATCTTGCTGGCTGATTGACGGCGCGTCCGGGCTGATCGTTGCCGAATCGTCCGCTCTGCGCGGGACTCGCCTGCGGGACACCATCGAACAGCGTCTGGACCGGATGGGAGAGCCACCGTCGGCACAGCCACAGACTCCCGCGTCAAAGCCCGAAGACCCGCTGCTGGTGAAGGCTCGCGATCTGGCGGAGAAAGAAGGATTCCCGAACGCCCTCGCATTCCGCGAGATGCGGAACTCGCCTGACGGTAAGGCGGTTGAACTGCTGCCGCCCTCGACCCAGCCACTGCGGGGACGCGAGATCGCTCGCCGCGCGGCCAACTCGCACGTTCGCTGCGGCTGGCTTTATCACTGCTCGCGCTGCGGTCGCTGGCACTTCAATCTGGCCGGCGGATTCGCAATCGCTCCCGACACGATCGCGACGGCCTATCATGTGACCACGGACCCGAGTACTCAGGATCTGGAGAAGGCCTGGTTCGTCGTCGTGCTGGATGACGAGTCGATCATTCCGGTGACGTCTGTCGTTGCGGCGAACCGTGACATGGATGCGGCTATTCTGCGAGTTGGAGTGTCAGACCTGAAACCGCTGGCTCTGCATGACGATGTCCTCGTTGGTGACTCGGTCTACTGCCTGAGCGACCCGCAGGGAGTTCGCAGCTACTTCAGTGCGGGGCTGGTTAATCGCGATTTCAATCTGAAGGACGGCGACGATCCCGTGTTTCACCGGCTGCACGTCAGCTCGCAGTGGGCCAAAGGCAGCAGCGGTTCGGCGGTACTCGACGAAGCCGGCAACGCCGTCGGCTATGTCGTGCGGATGCGGTCGCTGTTTCAGAAGTCGACATCCAAAGACGCACCGTCCGCCACAGTGCTGAATCTTCACGAAGCCGTCCCGACGGGAAGCCTGCGAGGATTGCTGGAAACGTCGAAAAAGAGCACGACGGAAGCCGGCACAGCGGGCAATTGATGGAAGTCGCGAAGTGGCGACGGCGCGTAGTTCACTTTCTCCACTGAGGTCTCTCATGATTCGTACCGTTGCTGTCCTGCTGGTTCTTGTTGCGTTTCTCGGTTCGAGGGTGCGGGCAGGAGAACTCGACTGCCTGTCCGAAACCGAGCAGGCCGCGGCGGCTCTTTACGGGCGTCTGCAGCAGGAAGCGTATGCGGCGCTGGATCGGGGAACTGAAACGTCCGAGCAGCTAAAGACGCCGGAAGACGTGCGGACCTATCAGAAGCGGCTGCGCGACTTCTTCGTGCAGCAACTCGGCGGCTTTCCCGAGCGGCCTCCGCTGAACGCGAAAACGCTGAGGACCATCCCCGGTAACGGATACCGCATCGAGTGCGTGATCTTCGACAGCCAGCCGCAACATCGCATCACGGCGAATCTCTACCTGCCCGAGGCGGACGGCCCGGTGCCGGGCGTTATCGTGTCAAGCGGTCACAGCCGGACGGGCAAGACGGCGGAATACAACCAGCGATTCGGCATTGCGATGGCCAGGCACGGAATGGCGGCGTTGTGTTTCGATCCGATCGGCCAGGGCGAACGATCGCAGATGCTCAAGGACGACGGGCAGCCAGCGTTCAATGGCACAACGGACGAGCACTTTCTGATCGGCGTCGGCTCAACACTCGTCGGTCGCAACACGGCAACTTACCGAGTCTGGGATGCAATGCGGGCAATCGATTACCTGGTCAGTCGACCGGAAATCGATCCACAGAAAATCGGCATGACGGGCTGCTCGGGCGGCGGAACGCTGACCAGCTACACGATGGCACTCGAGGACCGAGTCGCCGTTGCGGCCCCGGCCTGTTACCTGACGACGTTCCGCAGACTCATCGAAACAAGGGGGCCGCAGGATGCTGAGCAGAACATCTTCGGGCAGGTCGCCTTCGGGCTCGACCAGCCGGACTATGTTCTGCTGCGCGCACCAAAGCCCACGATTATCAGCGCAACGACTGGCGACTTCTTCAGTATCGATGGAGCGTGGGACAACTTCCGGCAGGCGAAGCGGGTTTACGGATGCCTTGGTTTTCCTGAGCACGTTGATCTGGTCGAAGTCGAAGGCGAACACGGCGTCCAGCCACAGAATCTAGCCGCCATCACGCAATGGATGCGCCGCTGGCTGCTGGGACGTGACGAACCGGTACCCGTTCAGGAATACCCAACGCTTGAACCGACCGACCTGTGGTGTCTGGATTCCGGTCAGGTGTTGACGCTGCCCGATGAGAAGTCAGTGTTCGACCTCAACACCGGCTACGAGAGGGAACTCGCGAAGCAGCGCACGACTGCCTGGCAGCAGGCGACGTCAGAAGAACGCGACGCGACAGTGCGGTCGCTGCTCAAAGTCCGTCCCGCGTCTGACATCAAGCCGCCGACGTTCAAGGACATCAGCCGCGTCAAACGCGAGAACTACCACATCGACAAACTGGTTCTGCGAACGGACACCGGAGCAACGCTTCCGGGCCTGACGTTTCATCCGCCGACGCCGGTCGACGACGCTTATCTGTACCTGACCGACGACGGAAAACTCGGTGACTCACAGACTGATGGTCCGATCGAGGACCTGATTTCCGAAGGCTACGCCGTCGTAACCGTTGACCTGAGCGGTCAGGGCGAAACCAGCACAGGCAAACGAGACGCCCTGCTGACCGACTGGAAGACATACAACCTCGCCTACCTGCTCGGCAAACCGCTGTTGGGGATTCGCGTCGAGGACGCTCTGGCCGCAGCTGACTTTGTCGCCTTCTACCAGAAGCCGCGAACGAAGCCTCGCAAAGTGCACCTCGTCGGAGTCGGCCAGGCCGGCCTGATCGCCCTGCACGCGGCCGCGCTGAATCCCGGCCTGTTCGAGACCGTGACAATTCGAAACGCCCCACGCGACTGGGCGTCCGTCGTTCGTCAGACGCCGCCAGCCGGCCAGCTCGACAGCGCCGTCCACGGCGTCCTGACGACGTACGACTTGCCAGACCTCGTCGAGATGGCCGGTAAAGGCAAGGTTCGGTTCGAGGAATGATCGAACTGAAGTAGCGAAAGTCGCGCAGACTTTCGGCAGAGGGCGTTGATCAGGACAGGAACGTAGAAAGGATGCGTATGCTATTGACCGAAACTCTGCGCGAGTTTCGCTACGTTGATGTGCGACACGCCGACGAACGGCGCAAACACGAACAGTTCGTCAAAAGCGAGGGCTGGCTAAATGACCGAACACAAACAGCGTCTGACGCGCCTTCCACCCGAGTTTTACCAGGGGCACGCCTGGGTTCACTGGACGCTGACAATTGAAGGACGGAGAACTGGCTGGCTCGACGCGAGATTTCTCTACCGATTTCGAGAGATTCAGGCTCACGTCGCCTTCCGCGAGCAACTGGCGTGTCCGATTTTCTGTTTGATGCCCGATCATATGCACCTGCTCTGGTGCGGGCTCGCCGAAGGCGCCGACCAACGTGT
>JAPOLP010000445.1 GCA_029977045.1 Planctomycetota bacterium | reverse complement strand
TCCGTAACGGGGCAGGAATGCGATTCCTGAAGTGGGGAAGCCCGCCCCGGTCAACCGTCTGTTCCAGACATTGTCTGGGACGATCTCTGCAACCGGGGCGGGCAATTTTATCACGGCGAGTCTGCTGTTCGCTTTGCTGTCCCCTACCCGCGTCGTGGCTATCTGCTGATTCGATTGAATCAAAGGCCCGCCCCGGATCACTGCCCGGCACATCCCGAAGGAAGACCGGTTCCATCAGGCCAGGACGGGCCGCTATCAGCACACCCGACCGGTCGACGCGACGCAACCCAAGAGACATCAAAGTCTCAGGTATCAGGCGATCACCTCACGGCATTTAATAGCGCAACCTGACGAACTGCACAAGCTGCACGTGTTTCAGGTTGGCAAAAATCTGCCTAACAGGCACAGATTCGGAACTCAGCCGAACAGCTCGGCGATTGGACGTCCGGCGTACAGGCGGTGTCCCCGGTTCTGGCGGTCGTACAGCATCGTCTCGTCTGACACACCCAACGCCTGCAGTACTGTTGCCGCGTAGTCCTGCGGCGAGACCGGATCGGTCGCCGGGTACGCGCCCTGAGCATCGCTGGTTCCGTAGACCGCTCCGCCGCGGATGCCGCCACCGGCCAGCAGACCGCTGTAGCAGTACGGCCAGTGTTCGCGACCAGCGTTACCTGCCGTGATGTTCGGTCGGCGGCCAAACTCGCCAACCCAGGCAATGACCGTTTCTTCAAGCAGTCCGCGATCGTGCAGGTCGTCGAGCAGCGCACTCAGAGCCCGGTCGGACGGTGGCATCAGATCGTTCTTCAGCCGGTTGAAGTTGTTGCCGTGCGTGTCCCAGAAGTTCTGTCCGTCGTTATGCCAGTTGACGTTGACGAACGGGACACCGTGCTCGACCAGCCGCCGCGCGAGCAGCACACACTGCCCATGAATGTTCCGCCCGTATCGCTCGCGGGTTTCGTCGGACTCCTGACTCAGATCGAACGCCTCGCGAACAGCGGACGACGTCAGGAAATCGACCGCCTTCGCCTGATGAGCCGTCATCGTTTGCGACTGAACTGCCGCCCCGAGCGCCGCCCGCTGAGAATCCATCGTCTGCGACTGAACTGCTGCCCAAAGAGCCGCTCGTTGCGAATCAATCGTCTGCAGCAGATAACTTCGCGAGAGCAGCCGCTCGGACGACACACCGTCCTGCAGTGCGAGTGCCGGAATGCTCCAGTTCGGCGCGTTCGGGTCGCCACTGAGCAGAAACGGATCCCAGCTGCGTCCGAGCCACCCACCGTGTTGTCCCGGAGCCTGACCGCCAGGGGCCGCCGGGTGATACGCCTTCCACGGCAGCGTGACAAACTCCGGCAACGGTCCAGTCGCCGCCGGTCCTTCAAAACGACCAGTCTGCTTCAGATACGAAACCACCGAACCCAGGTGCGGCGTGTCGCGCTCGCTGGGCGGAGCGGCGTCACTGCGAATCACCGGAGCCAGATGCCCCGTCAACGTCGCGTGGCCGCTCGAAAGATGAGCCGGGTCCGAGTGCCCCAGCGACCGGATGACAGCCACTCGGTCAATCCGCTGGCTGAGCTGCGGAAAATGCTCGCTGACCTGCACTCCGGGAACCGACGTCTCAATCGGCGAGAACTCACCTCGCACCTCCTGCGGAGCATTCGGCTTCAGATCCAGCGTGTCGAGCTGCGATGGTCCTCCCCACATAAAGAGGAAGATACAGGCCTTCGCCCGCTTCGGAGTGCCATCACCCGCGACTGTCGAACCAGCCAGCGGCAGTCCCGACAGACCGGCAAACCCAGCCTGTAACACAGCACGGCGTGACAACGAAAACGAATCTGCGAAAGGTGAAAACATGGCGGGCATCATTTCGAGGCAGGAACCGTTGACCGGTACGGCAGAGGCCAACGGTCTGGTGGGGCCGAAAGTCTACCACTCTCCCACGATGACGTCAGCGTTTTATCGCCAGATAGCGACTTCACGCCCGACCACTGCGGGACACTGACGTCACCGCACGTTGAGCCGATTCTTCTCGAAGACGCCAGCCTCTATTCTTCGCGACAAAACCTGCCAGCACCTCGAAAACCGTCAAAGAGACCCACCAGCCATGACTGCCCGACAACGCCCTCTGATCGTCGGCCTGGGCGAAATCCTGTGGGACGTATTCCCCGACGGAGCAAAGTTCGGCGGCGCCCCGGCCAACTTCGCGTCGCACGCGGCGGCACTCGGCGGAGACGTCCGCATGGTCAGCGGTGTCGGACGCGACGAACTCGGCGACGCCGCGCTGCGAACGCTCGCCGAAAAGCACCTCGACACTCAGTTCATTCAGCGTCCGCCTGGCTTTCCTACCGGAGCCGTCCAGGTCTCCGTCGACTCAGCAGGCCATCCGACCTACGAGTTCGGTCGCGACGAAGCCTGGGACCATCTGCAGTGGAGCCACGAGCTGGCACAGCTCGCGGAACAAGCCGACGCCGTGTGCTTCGGCTCGCTCGGCCAGCGAGGCGAACTATCACGCCAGACGATTCAACGTTTCGTCGCGGCAACTCGTCCGGGCTGCCTGCGTATCTTTGATATCAACCTGCGTCCTCCGTTCGTCCACTTGCCGATCGTCGACGAATCGCTCGAACTGGCAACTGTTCTGAAGCTCAACGACGACGAACTGCCAGTCCTCGCCGAGCGGTACGACCTCCACGGGACGCAGATCAAACAACTGCAGTCGCTCGCGAAACGCTTCAGCCTGCAGACCGTCGTGCTGACTCGTGGTGCTGTCGGCTCGCTGCTGCTGCATGGCGACGAGGTCAGCGAACTTCCCGCCCAGCAAGTCAACGTCAACGACACCGTGGGGGCCGGTGACGCCTTCACTGCCGCCGTCACGCTTGGCCTGCTCCGCGGACTGCCACTCGACACGATCAACCGCCACGCCAGCCGAGTGGCTGCGTTTGTCTGCACGCAGACCGGCGCGACACCACAACTCCCCGACAAACTACGGTCACAGGAAACCTTCACCGAATAACGTGCCGCAGTTCGTCCGGAAAACTCGCATTCATCCCATTCCGCGATTCAGTCACACTTCCCCAAAGTGGCTCCTCGCTCCGCGAGGAAAGCCCTGTCGTTCTCCTCTCCCTGCAGCCTTTGGGCTGCCGCCACGGAGTGGCGTGCCACACTGACCTCAGACGATTCATGGACGAATCCCTCTCCCTGCGGCGAGTTCCCTGGACGGCGTTGCTCGCTGCGCTGCTGCTGTTTCTGCTCGGCCTGAGCGCGATCGCTCGGGGGGACGAGCTGTACAACCTTGGTGAGTACGCTCCCCGGCAGCGGGTGTGGGCGGCGTTTGGGATTGGAGCGTTTCTCGCCGCGACGCTGTGGCCGTATCAGCGGCTGAAGTGGACGGCGTACGGACTCTACGGAGTCACGCTGGTGCTGCTGGTCGTGGTCTTCTTTATGCCGGCAAAGAATTACGCGCACCGCTGGATCCCGCTGGGCTTTATGAACTTTCAGCCGTCCGAGCTGGCGAAGCTGGCGGTCATCGCGGCGCTGGCGCGCTACCTGATGCACCGCGACAGTTTCCGCAGCTGGCCGGGGCTGATCCCGCCGTTTCTGATGACACTGATCCCGGTCGCGCTGATCCTGAAAGAGCCCGACCTGGGAACGTCGCTGGTTTTTTTCCCGGTCCTGTTCGCGATGCTCTTCGCCGCTGGAGCCCGGCCTCGGCATCTGCTGACGGTCGCGCTGCTGGGTGTGCTGAGTTCTCCGTTGCTGTGGCTGCAGATGAGTCCCGAGCAGAAGTCGCGCATCGTGTCGGTCTTCACGCAGAAGCACGGCGGCGAGGCTCCGGACGACGACGGCTATCACCTGCACCAGTCGAAGCGCGTGCTGGCTCTGGGCGGCGTGTGGGGCAGCGAGCTGTCCGGCCAGCCGATCCACAGCCGCCGAGCGTACCACCTGCCGGAAAGCCGCACGGACTTCGTCTTCTGCCTGGTCGGAGAACGCTGGGGCGTGGCCGGCTGCTTCGTGGCGATCGTCCTGTACCTGTACCTCTTCGCGCGTGGCCTGCTGATTGCGAGCACGACGCGCGAACCCTTCGGCCGCCTGCTCTGCGTCGGAGTCATCGCCCTGCTCGGCTCGCAGGCCATCATCAACACCGCGATGACCGTCGGCCTGCTGCCGATCACCGGGATGACGCTCCCCCTGATGAGCTACGGCGGCAGCAGCCTGATCGCAACCTGCCTGGCGTTAGGCCTCCTCACCAACATCGCCCTCCGCCCCACCTACAGCGTGACCGGCGACCCCTTCCGGTTCGGGAGCTGACCTGCCGAGCCTGAAAAGTAGCCATCTCACTCCGTCGAGATGGCTACTTTGGCGCCGTCCGGATGTTGCCGTGATGCGTCGGAGTCTCGCCTTCCAACCCACTGGCTCGACTGCCGCGAATCTCAGCTCCGTAGGGTGCGTGGAGCGGGCGAACGCAATTGCGACGGTGCGTTACGCGGGCAGCTTTGATCGAAGTCAAAGGCTCGCAAACTCCAAAGCCCGCCCGCGTAACGCACCAACCCACTCCCACCCGCTCCACACACCCTACGGCTACTTCGTCGCGACTCCTCGATACATGAAGCCGTGCGTTGCTGGAGTCTGCTCCATGTAGAACGTGTCGCAGTCGACGCTGGAAAACGGCTGCGTGGTCAGCAGGCTGGCGACGTCGAGCGTCAGCGTGCAGCCGTCGGCGAACATGCGCTGAGCCCAGTTCCAGCGGCGCTGGCGTCGAGCCACCTTTTCATCCGGGCTGAGCCCGTGTTCGAGATACAGCAGCCGGCCTCCCGGCTTGAGCACGCGGAGCAGTTCGCCCAGCGCCTGTTCGACATGCGGAATGCTGCACAGCGTGATCGTGCTGACCACGCAGTCGAACGTCTCGTCACCAAACGGCAGTTGCTCGCTGCTGAGCACTCGTTTGTCGACGTCGATGCCGGCCTGCTCGATGCGCCGCTGCAGCTTGCGATTCATCCCCGGATTCGGATCAACGGTGACGATTCGCCGCACGTGCTCAGGATAGTGCGGCAGATTAAGCCCCGTCCCAACGCCAATCTCAAGAATCTCCCCGTCGACACTCGCCAGCTGCTCCTTCCGGTACTTCCCCCAGAACGGCTTATCCATCACGCAGTCGTAGAACCGGGGAAAGATGACTTCCGAGTAAACGCCCACAGCAACTGCTCCCTTTGGTCGTTTTCAGTCCGCACATTCGCCGGGACACAACGAGCCAACAGACGCCACCACGTAGCGCTGGTTCCCACCGGCCAATCCGATCATGCCGGATAGCCCTGTTTGCTTGCAAACAGGGCCGCGAAGCGGCACGAGGCCAGCTCCTTCTTACATGTCAGGAGCCGCTCTCGAAGATACCTCTTGTGCTTCGCACACTGGTTGCAAGCAACCAGTGCCACCCGCGGCGCAACACGAAAGAAAGGCAAATCAACCCGTCTTC
>JAPOLP010000535.1 GCA_029977045.1 Planctomycetota bacterium | reverse complement strand
GCCCACGTTGATGGGGCAACGTGGGCTCGTCAAGAAGCAGATTGTCAGCCGACGACAACTATGGAGCTTCGTAGCAGGAGCGGGTTGTGTTGGTGCACTCCTCGCCGTTGCAGAAGCCTTTGTCGGGGCCGTAGATGCGCTGGGTGTTCGCGCACCAGAAGTTGCCGTCGCCGATGCGGTATTTGGTCGGGTCGGACTCGTCGATCTCAAGGCCGGCGTTCAGATACAGGCCTTTTGACAGCAGGTGCCGACACCGCTCGCCGCGAACTACTTCAAGTTCGTGCTGCATGGTTCGATTCCTTATTCAGGGTGCGTCTTGACGCACCGTTTTGATCAGGTTGTTGGGCGTCAGGACGTGCCGGACGCTGGTGGGCCTCGCAAAGCTCGGCCCACCCTACGGATCAGGTGCGTCAAGACGCACCCTACGAGATCAGATCTTCTCGACGGCTCGCAGCAGGGCGCGTTTGACCGCGGTGCGGGCCATCTGGACTTTGTACTCGTTCATCGACAGCGGAGTCGCTCGGGCGACGGCGATGTCGGCGACAGTTGATGCGGACTCGTCCGTGACGGCCAGACCAGCGATGGCCTTGCCGGCTTCGTGAGCGACCCACGGCGTCGGAGCGACGTGGCCCATCACGATCTTCGCCTGACGCACCGTGCTGCCCTCCATCTGCAGAGCGACGGAAGCTGCCGCCTGCGGACGGTCGAGGCCGTTCATTTCGAGCACTTCGTACGAGGCACTCTTCACATTTGGAGCCACGGTTGGCAGCCAGACGTGCGTGATGAACTGGCCAGGCTTCAGGACATTGATGCCCTGCTTTTCGGTCCGCGGGGCGACGAAGAATTACTCCAGCGGGAGATATTCTTCGTCCTGCGGACCGGGGCCGGCGACTCGGACTTTGGCACCGAACGCGATCATCGACGGAGCGAACCGCGACGAGTTCACGAACTTTGCCGGGCCGCTGTTGCCGAAGATCGCGTGGTAGCGGTTGTCGCCACCTTCAATCAGCGACGCTCCGTTCTGCATGGCCAGCAGGCCGTAGCCGTTCCGGAAGTACCAGCATTGAGGCAGCTGGCACAGGTCGCCGATCAGCGTTCCGTTCTGCTGAATCTGGATCGCCCGGTGAGCATCAATGATCTGCAGCACCGAGTGATGTTCCGCCAGCAGCGGGCTGTCCAGCGCGTCTTCCAGCGTGGCCAGTGAGCCGACCAGAACGCCGTCGCCCGTCCGGGTGATACCCTTCAGGCTGTCGATGTTCTTGATGTCGACAACTCGCTTCGGCTGAATGACGTCGCGTTTCAGCAGCGTCATCAGGTCCGTTCCGCCCGACAGGACAGCGGTCTGTCCGTCATGGGCACTCAGCATTTCAACGGCCTCGGCTTCGGTCCGAGGACTCGCATATTCAAACGGTCTCATCTCAGACCTCCCTTTCAGGCTTTGGCCGCAGCGAGTGCATCGAGCACGCGCTTCGGCGTCAAAGGAAGTACGGGCACACGAACGCCGATGGCGTTGAACACGGCGTTGGAGATCGCCGCACCGGTCGAAATGACCGGCGGCTCACCCAGGCCGACGACGCCGCGAGCGAACTCGCTTTCCGGCTGGTACATGTCGACGACCAGTTCGCCGATATCACCAATGCGCGGCAGTTTGTAGTTCTCCAGATCGGCGTTGATATAACGGCCGGTCATGTTGTCCATGATGCGTTCTTCGGACAGAGCGTAGGCAATGCCCATGATCAGTCCGCCGTAAACCTGGCTGCGGGCAGTCATCGGGTTGATGATCGTTCCGCAGTCCTGGACCGCGACCATCTTGTTGATGGTGACGATGCCGGTTTCGGTATCGACGGAGACATCCGCCATCTGAACGCCGCCGACAAGCTGATCGGTCAGGCCGTCGTTCTCCGGGCCTTTGCCCGAAGTTTCCAGCGGCGTGGTGCCGAGCAGCCGGCAGGCTTCTTCCCAGCGGCAGACTTCCTTGTGGTCATGCCAGATCCGACCGCCGAACGCGTCGAGGTCATCTGTCGGCACGCCGTACTTTGCGGAAACCTTGTCACAGATTTGCCACAGGGCATCCAGAGCGGCTCGACGAACCGGACCGCTGACACCGCCGACGGTGATCGAGCCACCGGACGGATTCGCTGGCGGATAGGCGTTACTGCCGATGTGAACCTTCACACGATCCAGCGGCAGGCCGAGCGTGTCGGCAAGCACCATCGCGATGACGGTTCGAGTACCAGTGCCCAGGTCCTGGCTGCCGAGGAAGACTTCCGCACCGCCGTCCGGATGAACCTTGACGGTACAGGTCGACGCTCCAGCACGACCGCCCCAGCGATGCAGAGCAACGCCGACGCCCTTCTTGACCGGGCCGTCGCCTTCGCCGGGAGCATGCCACTTGTCATCCCAGCCCATCAGCTCGACCGCGCGGTCAAGTTCAGCCTGGTAGACAGCCAGCTTGCTCTGGGCAACTTTCTCAACCGCACCGGCTTCGAGATTCACCCGGTACAGTTCGACCGGATCCATATCGAGCTTCGCCGCCAGGTCCGTCAGTGCTGCGTCTGTAATGGCACAGAGCTGCGGATGGTTCGGTGCTCGCCATGCGCGGTTCGGACCGCAGTCTGTCGCGATGCCGGTCGACTTGACCGACTGATTGGCGAACGAGAACACGTATGGCATCTGGTTGCCGTCGATCGTGCCGCCCTGAGGACCACTGGTGCCCCAGTGGTGGCTCTTCCAGGCAACGACCTTGCCGTCTTTGTCAGCGGCAACCGTGACTTTGCCGAAGCCGGACGGGCGAGTCCCCGGCGTCTTCAGTTCCGTCGGTCGGTCGAGCATCAGACGCACCGGGCGACCGGTGTCTTTCGACATCTGTGTCGCGGCGAGTCCCCATTCGTCAGCGGCGAACTTCGAGCCGAAGCCACCACCGACATAGTTGCAGATGACGCGAACGTCGCTTGCGTCGAGGCCGAAGCCCTGAGCGAACTGCGGACCGGTCGTCGAGACGGCCTGCGTCGAGTTGTGAACGACAACCTTCGGGCCGTCGCCGCCTGCGTTCCACTGAGAGTGAACACCGTGCGGCTCGAGGCACATGTGGCTGATCGTCGCGATGCCGTAGTAGCCTTCGTGAACGGCGGCAGCACCTTTGATCGCTGCGTCAGGATCGCCGTCGGTCTTGTCGACGATGTCCTTCGAGCGTTCGGCAGCTTTGGCACCTTCGAGATCGTCTTCGTCGACAAAGTGCCTGGCGACTTCGTACGAAACTTCGATGGCTCGCACACCATCTTCAGCAATGTCGGCAGTTTCGGCGGCCACGGCGGCGACGAGTTCGCCGTCCCAGTTGCAGTCGTCGCCTTCCTTCTTGAAGAGGTAGACCGTGTGAACGCCCTTGATGGCTTTCGCCGGGTCGACGTTCAGGCGAGTGATCTTCGCCTTGGCGTGAGTGCAGGTCAGCAGCTTCGCGTAGAGCGTGCCTTCCGGGTTGATGTCGTACGTGTACTTCGCGAAGCCCGACGCCTTATCGCGACCGTCAAGCCGCGGCGTGTCTTCGCCGATGAGACCGGAGTTTCTCCAGTTAACAGAGCGTCCAGACATCAGGCACCTCCCTTCTTAGCCAGCTCCAGCGCACAGGCTGTGATGCCGTTGTACGTGCCGCAGCGGCAGAGGTTGCCACCGAGTCCCTTCTGAATTTCTTCGAGCGACGCGTTCGGGTTCTTATTGAGGAACGCTCGCGTGGCGACGACGAAACCCGGCGTGCAGAAGCCGCACTGCAGAGCGTCGTGCCTGACGAAGCCGTCGATGACTTCGTCGCAGTTGTCGCCCTGCCGCAGCGATTCGACGGTCTTGATCTCGCGGCCCTGGACTTCGACAGCCAGCCGCGTGCAGGCGTAGGTCGCCTTGCCATCGATCATGACCGTGCAGGCGCCGCAGTTGGTCGTGTCGCAGACCTCTTTGCAGCCGGTCAGATTCAGCTCGTCACGCAGCGCGTCGAGCAGCGTGGTTCGAGGTTCAAGTTTCAGCGTCTGCTGCTTGCCGTTGACGTTCAACGTGACGTCAACCGGGCCGGACGCGACTTTCTTATCCTGAGCCTGGGCTTCGGTGGCTTCATTGACGAGTGCGGTGGCCGCGACGGCGGCTCCCGAACCCTTCAGGAAGTCACGACGATTGAAGCCCGACCCGCTCGACGGCTGGTCGCTTCTCTGCTGATCGTGCTCTCGCATGGATGCTCCTCCAGAATTCTGAATCGAGCCGCAGCCGGATCGTTTCGATTCCAGAAGCATCCGTGGCGCGAATGAGTCTTCGCATCGACGCGCTCCCTTGCATCTCAACAACCCCGGGCGGCTCACGACGCCCAATGAGGCGGCCCGGATTCTGATCGCTGCCGAGTTGCATCACAAATGACTGATGGAAATTTCCATGAAGATCGCGGTGTGCTGCACGACAGACTGTTTCAGACTCGGCTCTCAATTCACTGTGGCTCACCTCCCTTCCGGAAGGCTGTCCGCGAGTTACGCGCCGTCGGCGAGGGCGTCGAGCCTCGATGATTTGCTCCAAAAGCTTCCCTGACACCGCTCACGTATTTGGCCGTGTCCGCGCACGACCACAGATGCCGCAAACAGATTCGATCGAGCGTTGCCGCTTTCCATCGCTGCGGTCAGCAATTTGCCGGATTCACCCACGACTCATCTGGTTGCGTAGAGAAGCGGTTAGACGGGCTACTTGACCTGCCAGGCTTCATTGAAGAAGTCGGCGGCGGCGACTTTGCCGGGCCAGAGGGGGTTGGGCGGCGTGCGGGTGTCGATGACGGCCCAGTCGGGGAGCTTCGGGACCTGTCGGGCGTTGTTC